>NZ_JAKSYQ010000133.1:0-301 GCF_022829665.1 Methylobacterium sp. E-041
CCCGGCCGGAAGGTCGACGCACGCAGCCGTCTGCGGGATCGAGGAGCCGGACTTGAGCCGGTTGACCTCCAGGTCGCGGTTGACGGCGTTGGCCAGCACGGCGACCTCGTAGACGCGGCGACCGATCACGGCAGCGCGGGTGTAGCCGGTAATATCGAGGAAGCAGGTGTTGACCTTGACGTATCGCAGGTCGGACAGGGGGCAGATCACCGCAGGGGCCGGGTTGGCGTTGAAGGTGGTCTCGAAGCGGTCCGCGGCCGCGAACTGCTCGGAAACGTCCTTGAGGATCAGCGCGAGGCAG
>NZ_JAKSYQ010000181.1:0-168663 GCF_022829665.1 Methylobacterium sp. E-041
GCGCCGTGCCTGGAGGGCGGTTGGACAGCATCGACCGTCACGGCGCAAGGTACCTCGAGGCCGCGACGATGAAGAGGCGATGACGGCCGATCTCGCGGCGTTGGCTGAGAAGTACGGACGCTATGGCTACCGCACGAGCAGCGCGCTGCTGAAGGCGGACGGATGGTTCGTGAACGACGAGCGCGTCGAGTGCATTTGGCGTCGTAAGGGTCGGAAGGTCCCAGCCAGACAGACCGAGCGGGGGCGGATCTGGGACAACGACGGCTCCTGCGTCCGTCTTCGCCCGGAACACCGCAATCACAAGTGGTCGTACGACTTCGTCGAGGCCCGCACGCGTGATGGACGCAAGATCTGGATGCTCAACGTGGTCGACGAACCGAAGGACCGCGCAGCGAGTTCACGCACGAATGCCTGGCGATCCGAGTCGCCCGCAAGCTGAAGGCAACCGACGTCATCGACGTGCTCTCGGATCTGTTCATCCTGCGTGGTGTACCTGGCCATATCCGTTCGGATAACGGCCCGGAGTTCGTTGCGAAGGCCGTCCAAGCTTGGATCACCGGCGTCGGAGCAAAGACGGCCTACATCACGCCAGGCTCACCGTGGGAGAATGGCTACGTTGAAAGCTTCGACGCACGGCTTCGCGACGAACTTCTGAATGGCGAGATCTTCTACACACTCAGGGAAGCGCAGGTCGTCATCGAAAGCTGGCGCCGTCACTACAACGGCGTGCGCCCGCATGCATCGCTGAAATACAGGCCGCCGGCCCCGGAGGTGTTCGTGCGAGCCTTCTCCGCATGGCCAGCTGCGCTCGCTCGACCAGCTCCGCCGGCCAAGCTACCCGTGGCGGAGCGGCCCACCGTGCACTCACTTTACCATCGGTCTACCTCGTGAGGGCCAGTTAGTTCCAGACTGGCAAAGCTTGCTTCTTCCATCGAAATCTTATGGTCGTGCCGGTCGCTGGAAGCGCCGAGCCCAAACCGCCCGCACCAAGGCCACCGCGATCATCAAACCTGTTCGTATCTACACAGCCTAACTCTATACCGTCATTGCTCGACGGGATACCGCCGACAAGATCGTAGCGCACGTAGGTCATAAACCCATCCGCACGACCTCGATCGAGGTAGCCAGGATCTTGCAGCGACCGAGCATCTACGGCGTCGATGATGCAAATCGCGCGATGCCGAGATCATGCCGCCTCCGTCAATGTGTCGGGTGATGCTGCCCTCGGCGAAGACCTATGCTGCGTTCGATATGCCTGACTGGCCGTGCGGCTGGGGGGGGGCAACATGGCATATGCAGCCGCCGAGATGCTGACGTAGTAGATCCGTCCGAGGCAGAAGACCGGGGTGTCCTAGTCGAACCGTGGCGAACGGTGAG
Organism: Methylobacterium sp. E-041; assembly: GCF_022829665.1. NCBI lineage: Bacteria > Pseudomonadati > Pseudomonadota > Alphaproteobacteria > Hyphomicrobiales > Methylobacteriaceae > Methylobacterium > Methylobacterium sp. E-041. Next base: position 1,378 of record NZ_JAKSYQ010000181.1, read on the forward strand.
CCGATAATTTTTAATCCGAGCTCACCGGATCGAGCCGCCCTCGCCATTGACGAGATCACCGCTCCGTAATAAATGATGACAATAATATAAATGGCGAGTTCGATCGGGGTCTGGGAAGCGGCGATGAATGTCGGTATGGTGATGTTGCTGACGAGCCTCGCTTTGGCGGCGTGCTCGCCGGCCGAGACGGCGGTGCCTGAGAAACCACCGCTCGTTCAGACCGTCGCGGTCGCCCCGGCCGAGGGGGCGGTCTCGCGCTACACCGGGGTCGTTCGGGCGCGGACGGAGAGCAATCTCGGCTTCCGCGTCGGCGGCAAGATCTTCGAGCGGCTGGTCGATCCGGGGGACCGCGTCCGCCTCGGACAGCCGCTGATGCGCCTCGATCGGACCGATTTCGGGCTCGCGCTGAACGCCGCCAAGGCGTCCGTCGAGGCGGCCCGCGCGCAGATGATCAAGGCCAAGGCCGAGGAGGCGCGCAGCCGCAAGCTCGTGGCCGACGGCTGGACTTCGATCCAGGCCTACGACCAGAACAAGGGCGCGGCCGATGCCGCCATCGCGCAGTTCGCCAATGCGGAGGCGCAGGCGAGCCAGATCGCCAACCAGGCGGGCTACGCCGAGCTGCAGGCCGATGCCGACGGCGTGGTGATGGAGGTGCCGACCGAGCCGGGACAGGTCGTCGCCGCCGGCCAGACCGTGGTGAAGCTCGCCCGCGACGGATCGCGGGAGGCGGAGGTGTTCCTGCCCGAGGGCAGCCGGCGCGCGGCGCAGGGGAACGCTTCGGCAACCCTCTACGCCGAGGGCGAGGGAATCTATCCGGCGCGCCTGCGCGAGCTGTCGGCGACGGCCGACCCCGCGACCCGCACCTACCGGGCGCGCTACATCCTGTCGGGCGGCGGCGAGGCCGCGCCGCTCGGGGCCACGGTCACCCTTCGGCTCGCCGACCACGACGTCCGGCGCGAGCCCGCGGTGGAGGTGCCGCTGGCGGCCCTGTTCGACCGGGGCGCCGGCACCGCGGTCTGGCGCTACGACGCCGAGACCGAAACGGTTCGGGAGCAGGCCGTGCGGGTCGCACGCATGGGCGAGGAGCGCGCCGAGGTCGTCGCGGGCCTGAGCCCGGGCGATCGCATCGTGGCGCTCGGCGCCCACCTGCTCAAGCCCGGCGAGAAGGTGCGCCAGGCGGAGGCGAACCTGACGGGGGCGAAGCGATGAGCGGCTTCAACCTCTCCGCGCTCGCCGTCCGCGAGCGGGCGGTCACGCTGTTCCTGCTGATCGCCGTGACGGTCGCCGGCATCTTCGCCTTCCAGAAGCTCGGCCGCGGCGAGGACCCGGCCTTCACCGTCAAGACCATGACGGTCTCGGCGGCGTGGCCGGGCGCCACCGCCGAGGAGATGCAGCGCCAGGTCGCCGACCCGCTCGAGAAGCGGCTGCAGGAGCTCGTCTACTACGACCGCGCCGAGACCACCGTGCGCCCGGGCCTGATGGTGACGAAGGTCTACCTCAAGGACAACATGCCCCCGGGGAAGGTGCAGTCGGAGTTCTACCAGGCGCGCAAGAAATTGTCCGATCAGGCCTCCAGCCTGCCCCGCGGGGTGATGGGGCCGCTGTTCAACGACGAGTTCTCGGACGTCTACTTCGCGCTCTACGCGCTCCAGGCCAAGGGGCTGCCGCACCGCCAGCTCGTGCTCCAGACCGAGGCCCTGCGCCAGCGCCTGCTGCGGCTGCCCGGCGTCGAGAAGATCAACATCCTCGGCGAGCAGGCGCAGAAGATCTTCGTCGAGATCTCGTACCAGCGCCTGGCCACGCTCGGGATCACCGGCCAGCAGCTGCTGGCGTCGCTCGCCAACCAGAACGACGTGACGCCGGCCGGCTTCGTCGAGACAGCGGGGCCGCGGGTCTACCTTCGCCTGGACGGCGCCATCGACGGGCTCGACGCGATCCGCGGCCTGCCGGTGGCGGCGGGCGACCGCAGCCTCAAGCTCGGCGACATCGCGGAGGTGAAGCGCGGCTACGAGGACCCCAGAAGCTTCGCGATCCACAACGACGGCGAGCCGGCCCTGATGCTCGGCCTGGTGATGAAGCCCGGCTTCAACGGCCTCAAGCTCGGCGAGGCGCTCAATGCCGAGGAGGTCGCGATCCATCACGACCTCGCCCTCGGAATCGGCTTCACCAAGATCACCGATCAGGCCAAGGTCATCGACGCGGCGATCCACGAGTTCATGGTCAAGTTCTTCACCGCGCTGTCGGTGGTGATCTTCGTGTCCCTGGTGGCGCTCGGCTTCCGCGTCGGCATCGTCGTGGCGCTGGCCGTGCCGTTGACCCTGTCGGCGGTGTTCGTGGTGATGATGCTGACGGGGCGCGACTTCGATCGCATCACGCTGGGCGCGCTGATCATCTCGCTCGGGCTGCTCGTCGACGACGCGATCATCGCCATCGAGATGATGGTGGTGCGCATGGAGGAAGGCGCCGACCGGATCGAGGCCGCGACCCATGCCTGGAGCGCCACCGCCGCACCGATGCTCACCGGCACGCTGGTGACCATCGCCGGGTTCCTGCCGGTGGGCTTCGCCGCCTCCACGGCCGGCGAATATGCCGGCAACATCTTCTGGGTGGTGGCGTTCTCGCTCGTCGTCTCCTGGATCGTGGCCGTGACCTTCACGCCCTATCTCGGCGTCAAGCTGCTGCCGAACATCGAGCCGGTCGCGGGCGGCCACGCGGCGATCTACGCGACGAAGAACTACCAGCGCCTGCGCCGGATCGTGCGCACCTCGGTCGATCACAAGTGGGCGGCAGCCGGCATCACCGTGGCGCTGTTCGTGGTCGCGGTCATCGGGATGGGCCGCGTCGAGAAGCAGTTCTTCCCGAACTCCGAGCGGCCCGAATTGATCGTCGAGGTCACGCTGCCGACCGGGTCGGCCTTCGTCACCACCGAGGCCACCGTGCAGCGCGTCGAGGCGGCGGTGCGCGACCTGCCGGAGGCCAAGGAGATCACGAGCTATATCGGCCAGGGCATGCCGCGCTTCGTGCTGTCGTTCGATCCCGAGCTGCCGGACCCGGCCTTCGCGCAGATCGTGGTGCAGACCGCGGACGCTGAGGCCCGCGACGCCCTCCGGGCGAAGGTGCGCAAGCTCGTCAAGGACGGCCGCTTCCCCGAGGCGCGCGTGCGGGTGCTGCAGATCGTGTTCGGGCCGCCGATCCGATTCCCGGTCGCGTTCCGGGTGGTCGGCCCCGACCTCGACGTCATCCGCCGCATCGCGGCCGAGGTCGCCGAGGTCATGGCGGGCAATCCCGACATGCGGCTCGTCCATCTCGACTGGGGCGACCGGACGCCGGGCCTTCACCTCGTCCTCGACCAGGAACGCCTGCGCCTGATCGGCCTGACGCCGAAGGAGGCCGGACAGCAGCTGCAGAGCTACCTCAACGGCACGCCCGCCACCCAGGTCCGCGAGAACCTGCGCTCGGTCGACGTGCTGCTGCGCAGCCCCGGCCCGGAGCGACGCTCGCTCGGCGAGATCGGCGACCTGACGCTCGCGACGAAGGACGGCCGGCAGGTGCCGGTCTCGCAGGTCGCGCACCTAGAAAGCCGGAACGAGGATGCGGTGCTCAAGCGCTACAACCGCGAGAGCTACATCCGGGTGCAGGGCGACGTGCTCGACGGCAAGCAGCCGCCGGACGTGCATGCGCAGATCTTCCCGCTGCTGGATCCGATCCGGGCGAGGCTGCCGCCGGGCTACCGCATCGACACGGCCGGCGCCGTCGAGGAGAGCGCCAAGGCGATGACGGCTTTGATCGCCGTGTTCCCGATCATGCTGATCGTCACACTGACGGTGATCATGATCCAGGTGCGCTCGTTCACCACCATGTTCATGGTGTTCGCGACCGCGCCGCTCGGCCTCGTCGGCGCGGTGCCGACCCTGCTGATCTTCCACCAGCCCTTCGGCTTCAACGCGATCCTCGGATTGATCGCGCTGTCGGGCATCCTGATGCGCAACACGTTGATCCTGGTGGATCAGATCCATCACGATCGCGCCTCGGGCCTGTCGGATTACGAGGCCGTGGTGGAATCGACCGTGCGCCGCGCGCGGCCCGTGATCCTGACGGCGGCCGCGGCGATGCTCGCCTTCATCCCGCTCACCCACTCGGTGTTCTGGGGGGCGCTGGCCTACGTCCTGATCGGCGGCGTCGGCGTCGGCACCCTGCTGACGCTGCTGTTCCTGCCGGCCCTCTACGCCCTGTGGTTCCGCGTCGCCCGAACGCCTGCGGATGCGCGGAGCCCCGCGGTCGTTTCCGGACGAGACGGAGCGACTGCGACGACGGGCGCTGTTCCATCCTGAGGGCTGGTGCGGATGGGCGCTCGCCGCCGCGCATGCGACGCGGCAAGTGCCCGATCGATCGACCAGCCCGAGCCCATGCCCCTGAACGGTCGAACGGGCGGCGCTTCGTGCTGGCGGCAACGGCCAGGCGGTGAAAGCGTCCGGCGACAGCGCGACCGTGGACTGATTTAGATGACGCGTCGCATCCACATCGGATGCGATGCGTTAGCGCATCGTCCGCCGGACCGCGCGGCGGCCGCTCGTGAAACGAGGAGACGAAGATGCCGAGGGTGTCTCAGGAGCAGGCGCGGCTGAACCGGCAGCGCGTCGTCGAGGTGGCGTCGGCGCTGTTCCGCCAGCGCGGCCTTCACGGCGTCGGGGTCGCCGACATCATGGGGGCGGCCGGCCTGACGCATGGCGGGTTCTATGGCCAATTCGCCAACAAGGACGCCCTGGCGGCCGAAGCCTTCGAGTGCGCGATCAAGGAGGAATACCGCGGCAATCTCGACAGCCTGGTCGGGAACTACCTGTCGCTCGGGCACGTCCAGGCGCCCGAGAAGGGGTGCCCGCTCGCGGCCCTAGCCAACGACGTCGCGCGGGAGCCCTCGGGTAGCCCGGTGCGCGCGCGGTTCACCCACGGGGTCGAACGCCTCGCCGCCATCCTTGCCGACCTGACGCCGAAGGCCTCGCGCGAGCGCCGCCGGCAGCGTTCGCTGGCGACGCTGTCGACCCTCGTCGGCGCCGTCGTCTTGGCTCGGGCCGTGGACGACGAGGCGCTGGCGAACGACCTGATCGAGGCCGCGCGCGCCTCGGTGGCCGGCTGAGGCCCGCTGGTCAGGACGTCTTCGACGCGTCGCGATACAAATCGGCGTGGCGATCCCGCAGGGCGTTCTTCTGGACCTTGCCCATGGCGTTGCGCGGCAGGTCGTCGGCGAAGAGAACCCGCTTCGGGCATTTGAACCGGGCGAGGCGCCCTTCGAGATGGGCGAGCACCGCCGCCTCGTCCGGAGCGTCCTTCGAACCCACCACGATGGCGGTGACGCCCTCGCCGAAATCGGCGTGCGGCAGGCCGATCACCGCCGATTCGACGACGCCCGGCATTGCGTCGATCTCGGCCTCGACCTCCTTCGGGTAGACGTTGAAGCCGCCGGTGATGATCAGGTCCTTGCCGCGGCCGACGATGTGGACGTAGCCGCGGGCGTCGACCTTGCCGAGATCGCCGGTGACGAAGAAGCCGTCGACCTTGAACTCGGCCGCGGTCTTCTCGGGCATGCGCCAGTAGCCCTTGAACACGTTCGGGCCCTTCACCTCGATCATCCCGACCTGCTCGGAGCCGAGCGGCGCGCCGGTGTCCGGGTCGACGACGCGCAGGGCCACGCCGGGCAGCGGGAACCCGACGGTGCCGGCGATGCGCTCGCCCTCATAGGGGTTCGAGGTGCTCATGTTGGTCTCGGTCATGCCGTAGCGCTCGAGGATGGCGTAACCGGTCCGTGCCCGCCACGCCGCATGCGTCTCGGCCAGCAACGGGGCCGAGCCGGAGGTGAACAGCCGCATGTGCGCGGTCGCCGCCTGCGTCAGCCCGGGATCCTTGAGCAGGCGGGTGTAGAAGGTCGGGACGCCCATCATGCTGGTCGCCCGCGGCATCAGCTTGAGGATCAGCCCGGCGTCGAGGCGCGGCAGGAACAGCATGCTGCCCCCCGACGCCAGCACCGTGTTGATCGCGACGAACAGGCCATGGGTGTGGAACACCGGCAGGGCGTGGATCAGCACGTCGTCGGCGGTGAAGCGCCAGGCCTCGACCAGCGTGCGCGCGTTCGAGGCGAGGTTGTCGTGGCTGAGCATGGCGCCCTTCGAGCGCCCGGTGGTGCCGGAGGTGTAGAGGATCGCGGCGAGATCCTCCGGATCCCGCGGCACGTCGGAGCACTCCGAGCCCTGCGCGTCCGCGGCCTCGGCGGCGCTGCCCCGGCCGGCGGCATCGAGGGTGAGCACGCGGGTGGTCCCGGCGTCCCCGGCGACCGGCACCAGCGCCTCGCGCTTGGCCGGGTCGCAGACGAACAGGGCGGGCTCGGCGTCGCCGAGGAAGTAGGCGACCTCCGGGGCGGTGTAGGCGGTGTTGAGCGGCAGGAACACCGCGCCGGCGCGCACTGCGCCGAGATAGAGGAACACCACCTCGGCGCTCTTCTCCACCTGCACCGCGACCCGGTCGCCGGGGCGGACGCCTGCAGACACCAGCGCGTTCGCGTAGGCCCCGCTGCGCGCGAGCATGTCGGCGTAGCTGTAGCGGCGCCCGTCGGGCGTCTCGATGAAGGTGCTGGCCGCCGGATCCGCCGGCAGGGCCTCGCGGATCAACGCGAAGAGATGATTCGTCATGACACAACGCTCAGCGAAACGGATGATCGGCGGCGGTCCACCCGCCTCAGGCCTCGGCGAGCGCGACGGAACGCGGCGGAGGCAGGTTGGCGCGCAACTCGCGTGAGACCGCGCCGGACGCCGAGACCGTGCCGAGGTTGGCATAGGTCTCGTGGTTCTTCTCGATCGCCGACAGGTCGTAGAGGTAGTTGACCATCAGGCCATGGGATTGCCGCAACCCCTTGCCGGAGACGTCGCCGAGGAAGTTGATCCGCTCGAGGCGCGCGCCGTTGCCGAGATGGAAGCGCGCCACCGGGTCGAGCGGGCGGCCCCGCTCGTTCTTCGCGCGGAGGAAGTAGGCGGCTGCCGCCGGCAGCAGCGCCTTGCGCACGGCATCGGACTTCGCCTTGTCGGTCGCCCAATCCGGCTCGTCCAGCAGGCGAAGCGCCTCGACGTCGTCGCGGGTCAGGCCCTGCGGCGCTTCCGCCCGGCGCTCGCGATCGAGCCAGCGCGCGAAACCCGGAACCGGCGAGAGCGTGACGAAGGTCTTCAGGGTCGGGATCTCGCGGGCGAGGTCCTCGACCACCTGCTTGATCAGGAAGTTGCCGAAGGTGACGCCGGCCAGGCCCTTCTGGCAGTTCGAGATCGAGTAGAAGATCGCGGTCGTGGCGGATTTCAGCGGAAGCGGATCGCGCGCCTGCGACAGGATCGGCGCGATCGCCGGCGCGATCGCGCTGGTCAACGCGACCTCGACGAAGATCAGCGGCTCGTCGACCAGTGCCGGGTGGAAGAACGCGAAGCAGCGCCGGTCCGCCGGCTCGATCCGGCGGCGCAGGTCGTCCCAGCCGGCGATCTCGTGGACTGCCTCGTAGCGGATGATCTTCTCGAGGATGTGAGCCGGCGTCGTCCAGTCGATGTGGCGCAGCACCAGGAAGCCGCGGTTGAACCACGAGGCGAACAGGTGCTCGAAGTCCGAATCGAGGCTGTCGGCGGCGTCGATCAGGTTGGGCTCGCCCTCGTCGCGCAGGATGCGGCGCAGGTCGAACAGGTCCTCGCGCATCCGGACCAGGCTCAGCGTGCCGTCGCGGGCAAGGTTGAGGCGGCGGATCAGTTCCTGGGAGCGCGGCTCGGCCTCCTCGTGCAGGTGACCGAGGCGTGCCCGCGTCGGGTCCGAGCGATAGGCCTGGATCGCGGCGTCGACCGCGTCGTGGTCGGCATCGAACTCGACGGCGATCAGGCGCAGGAAGGCGTGGCGCTCGTCGGTGCCGAGCGTCGCGTAGCGGTCGAGGATCAGCCGCGCGAGGGCGACGCCCGATGCCTCGCCGCGGCGCGAGATCAGGTCGTCGCAGAGCTTGACCAGCTCGGCGGCGTTGGCCCGTGCGGCGAGATCGCCGCGGCCGAAGCTGATGAGGTCGCGACCGCGGTCGCTGATGGTCTGAAGGAGATCGCCGAAGAAAGAGATCGCCGCCATGGATCGCCGTCCGCGTCTCGTTTCGAAACCGGCCGCCGCGGAGGCTCCGGTCGTCCCGCACGGCGATGCCGGCGGCCCCACCGTTTACGGCGTGACCGCGCGCAGGGCCAGACCCCCCGTGAGGCCGCGAAGGCCGAAGCGGAACTCCGGGACGTCGTGGCCGGCTCCGCCGTGAAGGGCGATCAGCGGCGCTCGTCGCCGGCCTGGGCCACGACGGCGCTGTCGGCGCGCTCGCGCCAATCGCCGAGGCCGTATTGCCGGGCGAACTTCAGCTCGGCCGCCCGCCGCGCGCGATCGGGGTCGCGGGCACGCTGGATCTCGACGGATCCGATGGTGAACGGAAGACCGAAGATCTGCTTCTCGAAATCCACCCGATAATTCGGCATGCAACCCTCTCTCGTCGTGTCGGTCACGCTCCGCCGCACGAATCGGTGCCACCAATCCTATGAACGGCATCAGAACCTGAATCGCCGCGATCGCCAAATCGATTGCCAGCAATCGACCCGCGCGTGGAACATCGTCCGTGGACGAAACATATGCAGGCGCAGCGGAATCGAAACCGGGTGCGCCACTCCTACGCGGCCGTGCCCTGCGCGCGCCGCCGTTGTCACCCGCCCGGTCGGCGCCTAGGCCGACCGCGATCCCTCGCAACCAGAGATACGAGTCTCATGCTCACAGAGCCGAACCGCTCGCGCGCCACGGAGCCCCGCTCGTGAGCGACATCCCCGTGCCGCATCCCGACCTGAGCACGAAGGCGCGGCTCGGGCTGACGCTGATCGCGGGCGGGGCGGTGGCCAACATCTACTACAACCAGCCGCTGCTCGGGCTGCTGGTGGCCGATTTCGGGCCGCGCGCCGCCTTGTGGGTGCCGACCGGCTGCCTCGTCGGCTACGGCCTCGGCATCGTCGGGCTGGTGCCGCTGGGCGATGCCTGGCCGCGGCGCCAGCTGATCATCGCGCAGCTTCTCGCGCTGAGCCTGGTGCTCGTCGTCGCCGCGCTCAGCCCGAACCTGCCGATCCTGGCGCTCGCCAGCCTCCTGATCGGCTTCCTGTCGTCGGCGGCGCAGCAGGCGGTGCCGTTCGCGGCCGAGCTGGCGCCGGACGCCACCCGCGGCCGCATCGTCGGGCAGGTGATGACCGGGTTGCTTTCCGGCATCCTGCTCGCGCGGACCGTCAGCGGCTTCGTCGGCGCGCATCTCGGATGGCGGGCGGTGTTCTTCGCCGCCGCCGTGGTCTCGCTTGCGATGGCTGCGGTCGCGGCCGCGACCCTGCCCCGGACCGCGGCGAAGCGCCTGCGCTACCGGGCGCTGATGCTGTCGATCCTGCACCTCGCCAGGACCCAGCCCGTGCTGCGCAACGCCAGCCTGTCGCAGGCGCTGCTGTTTGCCGCGTTCAACGCGTTCTGGGTCACCCTCGCCCTGCTGGTGGAGGCCGAGCCGTTCAACCTGACCGCGGCCGGCGCCGGGCTGTTCGGCGTGATCGGCGTCTGCGGCGCCCTCGTCGCGCCGGTCTCGGGCCGCTTCACCGATCTGCGCGGCGCACGACCGGTGGTCGTGGGCGGAAGCCTGCTGGTCGTGGCGGCGTTCGCGGTGCTCTGGGCCGGCGGCACGTGGTCGCTCGCCGCCGTCGCCGTCGGCGTGCTGCTGATCGACATCGGCATGAACGGCGCGCTGATCGCCAACCAGACGCGCGCCTACGCGCTCGTCCCGGGCGCGCGCGGACGGATCAACACCGTGCTGTTCACGGCGATGTTCGTCTTCGGAGCGATCGGCGCTTATGCCGGATCGCAGGCCTTCCTGCTCGCCGGCTGGGGCGGGGTCTGCGCGGTCGGCATCGCCTTCGCCGTCGCCGCCCTGCTCGTCGCCGTGCTCGACCGGCGCCCGACGATCATCTGAGGATCCGCGACAGGCGGCACCAGGCGTTCCTGTCGGCGGGCAGCCCGAAGCGCAGGCGCGCCGGCGCCTCGGCGAAGCGCCGGACGTGGATTCCGGCCGCCCCGAGCCGCCGGAACAGGCCCGGCGCATCGGCAAAATCGGCCGTGCGGAACAGGACGGTTCCGCCGACCGGCGTCCCGCCCGCCCGGGCGATCATGCGGTCGAGGCGCCCCGCATCGGCGGCGCGGGCGGCTGCGGCGTCGCGGCGCCACGCGGCATCGTCGAGGGCGGCGCGGCCGATCGCGAGCGCCGGCCCGGCGACGGCCCAGGGCCCGAGCGCCCCCGCGATCCGGCGCGCGATCCCGGATTCCGCCACGGCGAAACCGAGCCTGAGGCCGGCGAGCCCGTAGGTCTTGCCGAACGAGCGCAGGATCACGAGCCCCGGCCGCAGCCGCGGGCACAGGCTCTCGACGGCTTCGAGATCGGCGAAGGCCTCGTCCACGACAAGCAGGCCGTTGCGGGCGGAGAGGACTTCGGCGAGGGCGAGCAGCGGGGACACCGGCCACGTCCGCCCGTCGGGGTTGTTGGGATTGACCACGACCACGACCTGCGCGGTGCCGACCGCTTCGAGGCATGGCACCGTCGAGACGGCGTGCCCGGCCCGACGCCACGCCGCCGCGTGCTCGGCATAGGTCGGCCCGACGACGGCGACCGCGCGCGGCGAAACCAGGCGGGGGATCGTCTCGATCAGGATCTGCGTGCCCGGCGCCGGCACGATTCGGTCGGGCGCTGCCCCGTAGGCGCGGGACGCTGCCTCGCGGAGCGCGGCATGGTCCGCGGCGGAGGGCAGCCGGTGGAACAGGCTGGCGTCGATCGCCGGGCAGGGATAGGGGACCGGATTGATCCCGGTCGAGAGGTCGATCCAAGGCTCCGGCGCATCGGGAAACATCCGCCGCGCCGCATCGAGGTCGCCGCCATGGGCGATCGGCTCCGCCTCGGGCCTCCCCGGACCCCAGACGCCATGTCCACCGCGCTCGCTCATCCGCCCGATACGCTCGCCATCCTCGCCCTCGCCCTCGCGATCGAGGCGGCCTTCGGCTATCCGGACGCGCTCTACAGGGCGCTCGGCCACCCTGTCACCTGGATCGGCCGGGTGATCGCCGTCCTCGACCGCGGCCTCAACCGCGGCGGCCGCACCGCGCGGCGGCTCGGCGGGATTCTCGCGCTCGCCGTCCTCCTCTCCTGCGTCGGCGCGACCGCCCTCGGTCTCACCCTCGCGGCGGGGCTGGCCGGCCCGCTCCCGGCGATCTCGCTCATCGCCCTCCTCTGCGCCAGCCTGCCGGCCCAGCGCAGCCTGTACCAGCACGTCGCCCGAGTCGCGGAGGGGCTGCGCGGCGAGGGCCTGCCGGGCGGCCGGCGCGCGGTGTCGATGATCGTCGGGCGCGATCCCGAGACGCTGGACGAAGCCGGGATCTGCCGCGCCGCGATCGAGAGCCTGGCGGAGAACTTCTCCGACGGCATCGTCGCGCCGGCCTTCTGGATCGGGCTCGGCGGCCTGCCGGGCGGCGCGCTCTACAAGGCGATCAATACCGCCGACAGCATGATCGGCCACCGCACCCCGCGCCACGAGGCCTTCGGCTGGGCTTCGGCCCGGCTCGACGACCTCGTGAACCTGCCCGCCTCGCGGCTCACCGCCCTGCTGATCGTCGCCGCCGCCGCGATCCATCACGGCGCCTCGCCGGGCGGCGCCTGGCGCGCGATCCGGCGCGACGCCGGCCGCCACCGCTCGCCGAATGCCGGCTGGCCCGAGGCGGCGATGGCCGGCGCGCTCGGCCTTCGGCTCGCCGGCCCGCGGGTCTATGCCGGCGTCGCGGTCGAGGATGCCTGGATGGGCGACGGCCGCGCGGCGGCGGCGGCCGACGACATCGAGCGGGCCCTGCGCCTCTATCGAACCGCCTGCGTGCTGCTGTGTGGGCTCGCCGCCGGCGCGACCGGGCTCGCCATGCTCTGATCGGCGGCGCGGCGGCCGGCATCGCGCCGCAGGGCGCCGAGCACGACGAAGACGAGGCACGAGCCGACCACGAGGCAGGCCGAGAGGAAGATCATCGGCACGAGGTCGCTGCCGCTTCGGTCGCGGATGATCGGCACGGCGTTCTGGGCGATGAAGCCACCGAGATTGCCCACCGAGTTGATCGCCGCGATTCCGGCCGCGGCCGACGCGCCCTTGAGGAAGGTCGGCGGCAGCGACCAGAACACCGGCTGGGCCGAGAAGATGCCGGCCGCCGCCACGCACAGGCAGGCGAACTTCGGGATCGAGCCCGGCACCACCACGCTCAGCGCCAGCGCCGACGCGGCGACGAGCCCCGGGCCGACGACGTGCCAGGTCTGCTCGCCCGTGCGCGCGGAATGCCGCGGCACCCACCACAGCGCCAGCCCGGTGACGACCCACGGGATGATGTTGATGAAGCCGTTGACGGTGTTGGTAACGCCGAAGCTGCGCACCACCGTCGGCAGCCAGTAGCTCAGGCCATAGGCGGCCAGCGGAAACGCGACGTAGACGCTGGCGAGCATCCACACGCGCCGGTCGAGGAGCGCGGCGAACGGGTTGCCGTGCTCGACCTTGCCGCCGGTCTCGCGCTCCTCCCGCAGCGTCCGGCCGAGCCAGTCGCGGCCGGCGCGATCGAGCCAGGGCGCCTTCTCCGGCCCGTCCGGCAGGACCACCAGCACGATCACGGCCAGCAGCAGCGCCGGCACGCCGGTGCTGACGAACACCCACTGCCAGCCCTTGAGCCCGAGCGCGCCGTCGAGGTCGAGCAGCGTGCCGCCGATCGCCGCGCCGACGGCGTTGGCCACCGCGCTCGCGATCATGAACCAGCCGATCATCGCCGCGCGGTGCTTCTGCGGGAACCACAGGGTCAGCACGAACAGCACGCCGGGGAAGAACCCGGCTTCGGCGACGCCGAGAAGGAAGCGCAGCCCGTAGAACATCGCCGTGTTCCGGGTGAAGCCGAGCAGCACCGTGATCAGGCCCCAGGTCGCCATGATCCGGGCGAACCACAGGCGCGCGCCGACGCGTTCCAGGATGACGTTGGCCGGGACCTCGCACAGGAAATAGCCGAGGAAGAACAGCGACGCCCCGAGCCCGAAGACGCTCTCGCTCAGCCCGAGGTCGCCGACCATCTGCAACTTGGCATAGGAGATGTTCTGCCGGTCGATATAGGCGATCAGGTACATCACCCCGAGCAGGGGCATCAGCCGCCAGGTCACCGACGCGATCGTGCGTCGGGCGAGCGCGTCGTCGGCCGCGGTCTCGGTGGGCGTCATCGGGCGTTCCTCGCGTCCCGGCGGTCGATCGCGACCGGCCGCGCTTTCGCACGAGACTAGGCCCCGCGGCGGCGCGTGCCTATCGGCCCGCAGCGATCCCCGACCGCCCGCGATGCCTGCTCGCGGACAGGACCCGCCCGGGTGTCATGCCCGATGCGCCTCATCCCCGGTGCGCCTCATCGCGCCAGGGCCAGCAGCCGGTCGCAGTCGACATGCTGCTCGAGATGCGCCGCAAGGGCATCGAGCACCCGCTCGATGCCAGCCTCGTAGGAGGCGCCGTCGGATCGTGCGCCGAGGCGGGCGAGCCATGCGGCACGCTGGCGGTCGTCGGCGAACAGGCCGTGGACGTAGGTGCCGGACACCAGGCCGTCGGCGGAGACCGCACCGTCGGCGCGCCCGTCGGCGAGGCGCAGCAGCGGCCGTTCCGCGTCGGCGCCGGTGGTGTCGCCGACATGCATCTCGTAGCCGGTGAACGGCATGCCGTCGGGCAGGCTGGTGCCGGAGACGGCTTCCAGCCGCTTCAACGGCGTCATCACCGTGTCGACGGCGAGCAGCCCGAGGCCGGGCACGGTCCGCGCCTCGCCCTCGATGCCGTCCGGATCGGACAGCGTCCGCCCGAGCATCTGGTATCCGCCGCACAGGCCGAGCACCCGGCCGCCGCGGCGTAGATGCGCATGCAGGTCCACGTCCCAGCCCTGCGCCCGGACGAATTCGAGATCGTCGATCGTGGTCTTCGAGCCCGGCAGCAGCACCAGGGCGGCATCGCCCGGGATCGCCTCGCCCGGGCGGACCAGCACCACCTCCACCGCGGGCTCGGCCCGCAGCGGGTCGAGGTCGTCGAAGTTGGCGATCCGCGGAAACACCGGCACCGCGATGCGCGTCGCCGCCGGGCCGGCGGACCCGACGAGGCCGAGCACGTCCTCGGCCGGCAGGCGCGCCGCCTCGGGAAAGTGCGGGATCAGGCCGAGGCTGGCCCAGCCGGTGTGGCGCGCGATCAGGTCCATGCCGTCTGAGAACAGGCTCGGGTCGCCGCGGAAGCGGTTGACCAGGAAGCCGACGATCATCGCGGCGTCGTCGGGATCGATCACCGCCTTGGTGCCGACGAGGCTGGCGATGACCCCGCCGCGGTCGATGTCGCCGAGCAGCACCACCGGCGTATCCGTCGCGCGGGCGAACCCCATGTTGGCGATGTCGCCGGCACGCAGGTTGACCTCGGATGCCGAGCCCGCACCCTCGACGAGAATCAGGTCGGCCTGCGTCCTCAGGCGGTCGAAGCTGTCGAGCACCGCCTCCAGCAGGCGCGGCTTCCACGCCTGGTAGTCGCGCGCCTTCACCGTCGCGACCATGCGGCCCTGCACCACCACCTGGGCGCCGACCTCGGTCTGGGGCTTGAGCAGCACCGGGTTCATGTGGATCGACGGCGCGACGCCGGCCGCCCGCGCCTGCAGCGCCTGCGCCCGCCCGATCTCGCCGCCATCCGCTGTGACGGCGGCGTTGTTCGACATGTTCTGCGGCTTGAACGGGCGCACCCGAAGCCCGCGTCGGGTGAAGACGCGCGCGAGCCCGGCAACGATCAGCGACTTGCCGACGTCCGAGCCGGTGCCCTGGATCATTAGGCTTCGGGTCACGGCTGAAGGGACCATTCCATCAAAACTCGATCCCCTCCTGCGCCTTCACGCCGGCCGCGAAGTGGTGCTTCACGCTGCCCATCTCAGTGACGAGGTCGGCGGCCTCGATTAGCGCCGACCTGGCGTTGCGGCCGGTGACGACGACGTGCAGGTCCGGGCGACGGCTTTTCAGGGTGGCCACCACCGCATCGAGATCGAGGTAGTCGTAGCGCAGCGCGATGTTGAGCTCGTCGAGGATCAGGAGACGGAGGCTCGGGTCGGCCATCAGGTCGGTCGCCCGGTTCCAGGCGTTGAGGCAGGCGGCGATGTCGCGGGCCTTGTCCTGCGTCTCCCAAGTGAAGCCTTCGCCCATCGCGTGCCACGCGACCCGGTCGCCGAACGTCCTCAGCGCATGTGCCTCGCCGGTGTCCCACGCGCCCTTGATGAACTGCACCACGCCGACCCGGTGTCCGCGGCCCAGCATGCGCAGCGCCAGGCCCAGCGCCGCCGTGGTCTTGCCCTTGCCGGGTCCGGTGTTGACGATGAGCAGGCCCTTCTCGATCGTCTTGGCTGCGACCTCGGCGTCCTGCACCGCCTTGCGCTTCTCCATCTTCTCGCGATGGCGTTCGGCGTCGTCGGTCATGGCGTTCCCTGCGGTTTGATGACGAGCGGCAGCCCGGCGACCGCCAGGACGACGCGGTCGCACTCGGCCGCGAGGCTCTGGTGGAGGCGTCCGGCCGCATCGCGGAAGCGGCGGGCGAGCGCATTGTCGGGCACGATCCCGAGGCCGACCTCGTTCGACACGAGGACGAGCGGCCCGCGCGCTTCCCGGCAGGCACTGCGGAGCGCCGCCGTCTCGGCGTCGAGGTCGGCATCGGCAAGCAGCAGGTTCGTCAGCCATAAGGTCAGGCAATCGACCAGCACCGGCCCCGGCGCCTCGGCGATCGCGGCGGCCAGGGCGGTCGGCACGTCCCGAGTGATCCAGTCGCCGGAGCGCCGCGCTCTGTGGAGGGCGATGCGCGCGCGCATCTCGTCGTCCCAGGCCTGTGCCGTGGCGAGGTAGAGCCACGGGCCCGGCACCGCCTCGATCAACCTCTCGGCGTAGGCGCTCTTGCCCGAGCGCGCACCGCCGAGCACGAGGGTCGTCCGAGGCGCGGCCTGCTGCATGGCTGGAACCCATGCCCCAACCCCTGTGCGCCCGTCAAAGCCTCCGTTGTGCGGGGAGACCGGACAGGCTATGGCTGGACGCGACGGTGCCCCGGAGACGGGGTGAAAAGGGAATGCGGTGAGGGGAAACCCGATGCCGCGGCTGCCCCCGCAACTGTAAGCGGCCAGGGTCCCCACGGCGATCCGGGCTTCGTTGAACCGACCTGTCCAAGATGGGACTGCGTTGCGGATCGAAGCCTGGAACGCCGTGGGAGCCCTCAGCTCCTGCCCTCGGCCACCGATGTTTCGGGAAGGCGGCAGGCGCTGCGATCCGCGAGCCAGGAGACCTGCCGTCCCCCGCGCTTTCTCGAACGCCGCCGGCGGGGCGGCCGGAGATGTTGTCGACATGACCACCCAGACCCTCACCCAGACCGGCACCCGCGCGAACGAGGGCTTCGTCGCCATCGTCGCCGCCGCCATGCTCGGCCTCGGGCTCGTGTTCCTCGCCGGCTTCTCGCCGGCCTCGGCACTGCACAACGCGGCGCACGACTTCCGGCACACGCAGAACTTCCCCTGCCATTGACCGCCTGAACCCAGGCGTTCCCATGCTCATCCGGCTCCTGTCAGCGGCGCTCGCCGCCGGCTTCCTCGCGGCCGTCCTCGTGACGGGGCTCGAGCTCGCGCTCACCTCGCCGCTGATCATCGCCGCCGAGCGCTACGAGACCCAGGCCGCTCCCGGCGCCGCCGCCTCGGCGGCCCCGCTGGTCGGGCGCCCGCCGATCGTGCTCGCCCATGCCGGGCACGACCACGACACCAAGGCCGAGCCGGAATGGCAGCCGGCCGCCGGCCTGCCGCGCATACTGTTCACCGGGCTCGCGACCCTCGTCGGCGGGATCGGCTACGCCCTGCTCCTCGGCGCGGTGATGCTGGCCACCGGCCGCGAGCCGTCGCCCGAGCGCGGGCTCGCCTTCGCGGTCGCCGGCTTCCTCGCAGTGGCGCTCGCGCCGGCTCTGGGCCTGCCGCCCGAGCTGCCCGGCAGCGAGGCGGCCCCGCTGGCCGCCCGCCAGGTCTGGTGGGTGATGACGGCGTCGGCCACCGCGATGGGGATCTATCTCATCGCGATCCGCCGGGTGCCGATCACCATCCTCGGCGGAATCGTGCTCATCGTCGCTCCGCATCTGGCCGGTGCGCCGGAGGTGGCGGCGACGCCGTCCGAGCTTCCCGCCGGCCTCGCCGCGCAGTTCGCCGCGCGCTCGCTCGCCATCGCCTTCGTGTTTTGGGCGGTGATCGGCTTGGCCTTCGGGCGCGCCTGGCAGACCTTCGGCCCGAAGGCCGCGGCAGGCGCCCGTGGCTGACACGATCCTCTACGTCTGCACCACCTGCCGGATGGAGAGCGATGCGCCGGACGGCCCGCGCGCGGGCGCCCGCCTCTTCGACGCGTTGCATGCGCTTCCCGCCCCCGACGGCGTGACGATCGAAGCGGTCGAGTGCCTGTCGGTCTGCAAGCGGCCCTGCACCGTCGCCGTGGCCGCGGAGGATCGCTGGACCTACGTCTACGGCGACCTCGACCCGGAGGAATCCGCACGCATCATCCTCGACGGCGTCGGCCTCTACGCCGGCACGCCCGACGGGATCGTGCCGTGGAAGCAGAGGCCGCAGGAATTCCGCAAGGGCGTCGTCGCCCGCATCCCCCCGTTTCCGCCGCGCGCGGCCTGAGCCATCGGCGAGATCCCCATGAGCATCGTCCAGAAGATCCCCTGCACCATCGTCACCGGCTTCCTCGGGGCTGGCAAGACGACGCTGGTGCGCCACGTGGTCGAGAATGCCGGCGGGCGCCGGCTCGCGATCCTCGTCAACGAGTTCGGCGACATCGGCTTCGACAAGTCGTTCCTCGCCGCCTGCGGCATCGAGGGCTGCACCGAGGATTCGATCGTCGAGCTTCCCAACGGCTGCATCTGCTGCACCGTCGCGGACGACTTCGTGCCGGCGATGACGGCTCTTCTCGATCGCCCGAACCCGCCCGAGCACATCCTGATCGAGACGTCCGGCCTCGCCCTGCCCAAGCCCCTAGTCCAGGCGTTCCAGTGGCCGGCGATCCGCTCGCGGGTGACCGTCGACGGCGTCGTCGCGGTCGTGGACGGGCCGGCGGTCGCCTCGGGCGCCTTCGCCGAGGACCCCGAGGCTCTGGCCAACCAGCGCGCCGCCGATACGGCGGTGGACCACGACAACCCGCTCGAGGAGGTGTTCGAGGACCAACTCCTCTGCGCCGACCTCGTCGTGCTCAACAAGGCGGATCTTCTCGACGCCGCCGGCCTCGCGCAGGTGCGGGCCGAGGTGGAGCGCCAGCTTCCCCGCGCGGTGAAGGTGGTCGAGACAGCCCACGGCAAGATCGACCCGCGGGTGCTGCTCGGCCTCCAGGCCGCCGCCGAGGACGACCTCGACGCGCGCCCCTCGCATCACGGCGCGGGCGAGGATCACGACCACGACGACTTCGAGACCGTGGCGCTCCCGGTTCGCACGGCGATCACCGCCGCCGACCTCGCCGCCCGCGTCGAGAAGGCGGCCGAGACCGAGGGCGTCCTGCGCATCAAGGGCTTCTGCGCCGTCGAGGGCAAGCCGATGCGCCTCGTGGTGCAGGGCGTCGGCCGCCGCATCACCCATCATTTCGACCGTCCCTGGACGGCGGCCGAGCCCCGCGACGGCACACTGGTGGTGATCGGCCTGAAGGGCTTCGACCAGGGCGCGGTCGCCGAAGCGCTCGCCGGCTAGGGGTTGTCCGCCGCACAGGCTACACTGCGCGTTTTTACGATCACCGCAGATTCCGGGATGCTGGACCGCCGACTTCAGCCGATGAGCATCGATGCGTTCTTCGCCTGGCAGGAAGCCCAAGCGGAGCGGTACGAGCTCGTCGGCGGCGTGCCGGTGCGGATGATGGCCGGGGCGCGCAACGTTCACGACGACATCGTCGTGAACATCCTCGCATGGTTGCGCACGGCCCTACGCGGAAGCGGATGCCGTCCGTTCACCGGGGACGGCAGCGTCGAAACGCTGCCCGGCCAGATCCGCCGCCCCGATATCGGGGTCGATTGCGGATCCCGCGATCCGAACGCGCTGAAGGCGGCGCAGCCGCGGCTGGTCGTCGAGGTGCTGTCGCCGAGCACGCGCGACTTCGATGCGTTCGAGAAGCTCGGCGAGTACCGCACGATGGCCGACCTGGAGCATATCCTGCTGGTGGAACCCAATGCGGCGGAACTCCGCCTCTGGACGCGTGATCCGGACCGGCATTGGGCTGAGACCCGTCTTCTCGGGCTCGACGCGACGGTCCCGCTCTTGGCGTTCGGGATCGCCATGCCCGCGGCCGAGATCTACGACGGCGTCGCGTTTCCGAGCTGGCCCCGCCTCGTCCCCGACGAGCCGGGCGGCTCCGCAGGCTGACCATCGCATGCACCTGATCCGCATCGATACGGTGAGCCTCGACGACGGCGAGGCGGCGGTCGATCTCGGGCAACAGCCTGGCGACGTCGTGTTCCTGTCGTTTACGGATTCCGACCTGCTCGGCGTCGCCAATGCCCACGCGGCCTGCGGCCCGGGCTTCCCGTCGCTGCGCCTGGCCAAGCTGTCGCGCCTGCGCCACCCGATGTCGGTCGATCTCTACGTCGAGACCGTGGTGGCGAAGGCGAGGATCGTCGTGATCCGCTGCCTCGGCGGCCTCGACTACTGGCGCTACGGCGTCGAGCGCTGCGCCGCCGTCGCACGGGCCGCCGGCATCCCGCTGGTGATCCTGCCCGGCTGCGACCGGCCCGACCCGCGGCTCGCCGAGCTCTCGACCGCGCCCGACCTCGCGCCGGTGCTCGACGGATATTTCCGCGCCGGAGGCCCCGAGAACCTGCGCCGCATGCTCGGGCGCCTCGCGGCCGAGATCGGCGTCCCGACCACTGTCGAGCCGCCCGAGACCTTGCCGCGCGGCTTCGCATGGTGCCCGGGCTGCGGACCGCTCGGCCTCGACGCGGCGCTCTCGCTCGGCGCCTCGCCGCTCGGCCTCGGCGCGCCCGGCGCGGCTGCGCCGCACGCGCTGATCCTGGTCTACCGCTCGGCGGCTCTCGGCGGCGACGGCGCACCCGCCAACGCGCTGGCGGCCGCCCTCCGTGAGCGGGGCATCGGAACGCTGACCCTGGCGGTGGCGAGCCTCAAGGATGCGGAGGCGGTCGACGCGGTGCGCGCGGCGATCCGCGCGCGGAAACCCGACCTGATCGTCGCCGCCACCGCCTTTTCGGCGCGCGAGGATGCCGGGTTCGTCCTCGACGCGGCCGATTGCCCGGTGCTGCAGGCCTTCACCGTCGGCAGCCTGCAGGAGGCCTGGGAGGCGTCGGCACGGGGCATGAACGCGGCCGACCTCGCCATGCAGGTGGCCCTGCCGGAATTCGACGGCCGCCTCTCGGGCTTCCCGATCTCGTTCAAGCAGGAAACGGACGCGGCCGACGGCTACGCCGAGCGCCGCGCGGTGCCCTACGCGGCCGGCATCGCGGCGCTCGCCGACCGTGCCGCCGCTTGGCTGCGCCTGGCCGCGACGCCGCGCGGGCATCGCCGGATCGCCTTGGTCCTCTCCGACTACCCGTCCCGCGGCGGCCGCGCCGGCTTCGCCGTCGGCCTCGACACGCCGGAAAGCGCGCGCGCGATTGTGTCGGACCTCGCGGCGGCCGGCTACGCGGGCCCATCGCTGCCGGAGGCCGCCGCCCTGATGCAGGCGTTGACGGACGGTGCGCCGGACTTCGCGATCCCGCTGCCCGATTACGCGGATTGGCTCGCGACGCTACCGGAAGATTCGCGCGAGGCGCTGATCGAACGCTGGGGCGAACCCGAAGCCGACCCGACCTGCCGCGACGGCGCGTTCCGCTTTCGGATGGTGGATGCCGGGGGCGACACGCCCCCTCCCCCCGCAGCGGGGGAAGGGGAAGACGACGCGCCAGGCCGTATCGCGATCTTCCTCCAGCCCGACCGCGGCCGGTCGGACGACCGCAAGGCCGGGTACCACGATCCCGACGAGCCGCCGACGCACGCCTACCTCGCGTTCCATCTCGGCCTGCGCCGGCATTTCGACGCCCTGATCCATCTCGGCACCCACGGCACCACCGAATGGCTGCCCGGCAAGGCCGTCGCGCTCGCGCCCGCATGCTGGCCCGCGCGGGCGATCGGCGCCCTGCCCGTGGTCTATCCGTTCATCGTCGACGATCCCGGCGAGGCGGCCCCGCTGAAGCGCCGCCTCGGCGGCGTCGCCCTGGGGCACCTGACGCCGGCGATCGAGGCCGGCGGCCTCGAGCCGGAGGCGGCGCGCCTGCGCGAGCTCGTCGAGGAGTACAGTGCCGCGAGCGTCCTCGACCCGCGCCGCGCGACGCTGATCGCGCGCGCCATCCTCGACGATGCCGAGGCGGCCGGGCTGCTGGCGGGCGCCGGAATCGACGCCGACACGCCGATGCCGGACGCGCTCGCGGCGCTCGACGCGCACCTGTGCGACCTCGGCGAGACCGCGTTCCGCGACGGGCTCCATGTCTTCGGCCGCGCACCGGACGGCGCGCCGGACGCGGTCGTCGCGAGCGCGCAGGCCGAACGGGCGGGGCTGCTCGCCGCCCTCGACGGCCGATTCGTGCCGCCGGGCCCATCCGGATCGCCCTCGCGCGGGCGCACCGACGTGATGCCGACCGGCCGCAACCTGACGACGCTCGATCCGCGTTCTCTGCCGACCCGCGCGGCGACGCTGCTCGGCGAGAAGGCCGCGGCCGCCATTGTCCTGCGCCACCTTCAGGACGAGGGCGAGTATCCCGCCCGGATCGTCATGGACCTGTGGGCCTCGCCGACGCTGCGCACCGGCGGCGAGGACGTGGCGCATGCCCTCGCTCTCATGGGCGTACGCCCGACCTGGGACCACGCGACCACCCGCGTCACCGGCTTCGAGGTGCTGCCGCTCGCCCTGCTCGACCGGCCGCGCATCGACGTGACCTGCCGCGTCTCGGGCGCGTTCCGCGACACCTTCCCGGACACCCTCGCCCTCCTCGACCGCGCCGCACGGGCCGTGGCGCAGCGCGAGGAGGAGGACGACGAGAACCCCCTCGCCGCAGCCCGCCGCCGTGGCGAGGGCCAGGCTCGCATCTTCGGCGCCGCCCCCGGCCGCTATGGCGCCGGCGCCGCCGAGACGGCGCTCGACGGCGCATGGGCCGAGCGCGGCGATCTCGGGCGCGCCTATCTCGCGGCGAGCACCCATGCCTACGGCGACGCGGAGGGTGCGGATGCCGGCTTCGCCCAGCGGGTGGCGCAGGCCGACGCCTATCTCCACGCCTTCGACGTGGCCGAACGCGACCTGTTCGACGGCGATGCCGCCGCCGATGCGATGGGCGGGTTCGCCGCCGCGGCCGCCCTCGGGGGCGGCACGCCGACCCTCTACAGCCTCGATGCCGCGAGCCCGGAGACGCCGAAGGTGCGCACCGCCCGCGAGGACGCCGCCCGCCTCGTCCGCGCCCGGCTCGCGAACCCGCGCTGGATCGCCGGACAGCTGCGGCACGGCTATCGCGGCGCCCAGGAACTCGCTCAAGGGCTCGATGCGGTGTTCGTGCTGGCCGCGACCACCGACGCGGTGAGCGATGCCGACTTCGACCGGCTCTACGGCGCCTGGATCGCTGATGCCGAGATCTTCGACGCGTTGCGCACCGCCAATCCCGCGGCGACGCGGGCGATCCTGGAGCGGTTCGACGAGGCCCGCGCCCGCGGTCTCTGGACCAGCCGGCGCAATGCGATGCCGGCCGACGAATTGATGCCGCAGGCGGCGGAATGAACGTGCCGCGTCGCATCCTGCCGGATGCTGCGAACCGCCGCGGTTGGTGCCCCAGCCTCGCGCGGCCGATGCCGACCGGGGACGGCCTGCTCGCCCGCATCCACCCGCCCCTCGGCATCCTGACGCGCGCGCAGATCCATGCCGTGGCGGCCGCATCCCGTGCTTTCGGCAACGGCCATGTCGACGTCACGGCGCGCGCCAACCTACAGCTGCGCGGTGTCACCGAGGCGACCCGGCCGGCCCTCGTCGCGGCGCTGGGCGGGGCGGGCCTCGGCGACATGCGTGCCGACGGCGGCCCGCAGCGCCTCACCCTCACCAGCCCGCTCGCCGGCCTGACCGCGGAGGCCGTGGATGTCAGGGCCATGGCATCCGCGATCGAGGCGCACGGCCTCGCGATCGCCGGGCTTCCGCCGAAGACCCTGGTGCTGATCGAAGGCGGCGGCACCGACCTTTCGGGAATCGCGGCCGACATTCATGTGCGCGCGACCGGGCCGGGGATCGCGGCGGTCGGCCTCGCGGACGAAGCGGGCGTGACGTGGATCGCGACGTGCGACGAGGCGCGAACCGCCGAGGCGGTCGCGGGGCTGCTCCGGGCGTTCGCCACCAGCGGCCGACGCCGCATCCGCGACCTTGCCGATACGGAACGAGGGAGCCTCGTGCGGGCCTTGCCCGCCATCCTCGCCGACGCGCCCCCTCCCCCCTCTGTGGGGGATTGTGGCCCACCCTCTCCCGCAGGGGGGGGAGGGAAACCCGCTCTGTCCGACCGAGCATTTTCGTGCCTCGAGATCGCGGCACCCTTCGGCCGCTGCACGGCGGCGATGCTGGATCGGCTGGCGGAGGTCGCGGACGGTCTCGGCATCGACGAGGTCCGCGTCTCGCCGACGCGCGGCTTCGTGCTGCCGATGCGTGGCGTGCCGTCACATCGCCGCGGCGAGGCCCTTGCCGACCTCGCCGCCGCCGGCTTCGTCACCGCACCGGACGATCCGCGCCGGGCGGTGGCGACCTGCCCCGGCGCGCCGGCCTGCGCCTCGGGCTCGACGCAGACGGGCGCGGATGCCGCACGGCTCGCCGAGGCGTTCCGGCCGTTCGCCGCGAGCGGGATGACCGCGCACGTCTCCGGCTGCACCAAGGGCTGCGCCCATCCGGCCCGCGCCGACCTGACGCTGGTCGCCCGCAACGGACGCTACGGCGTCGTCCTCGACGGCTCGCCCGGCGATGCGCCGGCTCTGGAACTGACTTTCGACGCGGCGCTGGAGCGCGTATGGAGGGCGAAATCCGGTACGCTGGCACAGGCGTTCGGCCCCTCCCCCTCCCCTCGGCAAGCCTTCGCCGAGCCAGCCATCGGGACCACGATATGAGCGCCCGCCACGAATACCTGCGCGACGGCGGCGCGATCTACGCCCGGTCCTTCGCGATGATCCGTGCCGAGGCCGACCTCGCGCGCTGGTCCGGTGCGGCCGAGCGCGTGGTCGTGCGGATGATCCACGCCTGCGGCATGACCGACCTGCCGGCCGACGTGGAGATGTCCGAGACTTTCGCCCAGGCCGGCGAGGCGGCTCTGCGCGCCGGCGCGCCGATCCTGTGCGACGTGCGGATGGTCGCCGACGGCTGCACCCGCGCCCGGCTCCCGGCCGAGAACCGCGTGATCTGCACGCTGACCGACCCGCGCGTGCCGGCGATGGCGGCCGAGATGGGCACCACGCGCTCGGCCGCCGCGATGGAGCTGTGGCGCGAGCACCTGCCCGGCAGCGTCGTGGCGGTGGGCAACGCGCCGACCTCGCTGTTCCGCCTGCTCGAGTTGCTCGACGAGGGCGTCGCGCCGCCGGCGGCGGTGATCGGCATCCCGGTCGGCTTCATCGGCGCGGCCGAATCGAAGGAGGCGCTCGCGCGCGACGGGCGCGTGCCGTTCGTCGTCGTGCACGGGCGGCGCGGCGGCAGCGCCATGGCCGCGGCGGCCGTCAACGCGCTCGCCAACGAGATCGAGTGATGGACTCGGCCGAGAACCGCTTCGCGGAGGAGCCTGCCGAGCAGCCGGACAGGCCGATCGCGGTCGTCACCGGCACGCTGTTCGGCGTCGGCATGGGGCCGGGCGACCCGGACTACCTCACCGTTCGCGCGATGCGGGTGCTCGAGCGCGCGCCGGTGCTGGTCCACTTCTGCAAGAAGGGCCGGCGCGGCAACGCCCGCACCATCGCCGATGCCGTGCTCCCGCCGGACGCGACCCGCGAGTTCCCGCTGGCCTACCCCTACACCACAGAGCTCCACCCCGATCACCCGGACTACGTCGCGGCACTCGCCGCCTTCTACGACGACGCGGCCGGGCAGCTCGCCGACCACCTCGGCGCCGGTCGCGACGTGGCGATCCTGTCGGAAGGTGACCCGTTTTTCTACGGCTCGTTCATGCATCTGTGGCGGCGGCTCAAGGACCGCTTCCCGGTCGAGGTCGTGCCCGGCGTCACCGGCATGTCCGGCTGCTGGACCAAGGCCGGGACGCCGATCACCTGGGGCGACGACGTGCTCACGATCCTGCCCGCGACGCTGCCGGCCGCCGACCTCGCAGCCCGCCTCGCTACGACCGACGCCGCCGTGATCATGAAGCTCGGCCGGCACCTGCCGAAGGTCCGCGCCGCCCTGCACGAGGCCGGCCTTCTGGCACGTGCGGTCTACGTCGAGCGCGGGACCATGGCCGGCGAGCACGTCGTGCCGCTGGCCGACAAGCCGGACGACGCAGCCCCGTACTTCTCGATGGTGCTGGTGCCGGGCGAAGGCCGCCGGCCGTGAGCGGAAGCCTCGCGGTCATCGGCCTCGGGCCGGGCGATGCCGGGTTGCTCACCGCCTCGGCGCAGGCCGCGCTCGATGCGGCCGAGGACCTGATCGGCTACATTCCCTACGTCTCGCGCGTGCCGGATCGGCCCGGCCTGACGCGGCACGCCAGCGACAACCGCGTCGAGGTCGACCGCGCCCGCCATGCGCTGGAGCTCGCAGTCTCCGGCCGGCGGGTGGCCGTGGTCTCTGGCGGCGATCCCGGCGTGTTCGCGATGGCGGCGGCGGTCTTCGAGGCGGTGGAGCACGGCGATCCGGCCTGGCGCCACCTCGCGATCACCGTCGAGCCGGGCATCACCGCGATGCTGGCGGCCGCCGCGCGCCTCGGCGCGCCGCTCGGCGGCGATTTCTGCGCGCTCTCGCTCTCGGACAATCTCAAACCGTGGGAGGTGATCACGGCACGGCTCGACGCGGTGCTGCGCGCCGACTTCGTGGTCTCGCTCTACAACCCGATCTCGTCGGCGCGGCCCTGGCAGCTCGGCAAGGCCCTCGGGATCGCCGCCGAGATCCGCAACCCCGACACGCCGGTGATCTTCGCCCGGGCCGTCACCCGGCCCGACGAGGCGATCCGCGTGATGACGCTGGCCGAGGCCCGCGACGCGACCGCCGACATGGCGACGATGGTCATCATCGGTGCCTCGACCACCCGGCTGATCGAGCGCGGGCCGGGCGAGCGGCCGTTCGTCTACACGCCGCGCAGCGTCGCATGATCGCGGCCCGCGCCGACGAGCCGCTCGACGGCCGCGGCGGCATCGGCGACCGCGTCGACCATCGGCTTCCACGGCTGGCGGACGATCACCACCGGCAAGCCGAGTGTCCGCGCAGCGGCGATCTTTCCGTAGGTCGCCGCCCCCCCGGCATTCTTCGTGACGAGCACGTCGACCGACGCGTCGCGCATCAGCACGATCTCGGCGGCGGCGTCGAACGGTCCGCGCGCGCGGATCGCCGTGAGGCGCGGGACCGGCAGCGCATCCCCGAGCGGCTCGATCGTGCGCACGACGTAGTCGTGCTGCGGCGCGGCCGCGAAGGCCGCGACTTCCATGCGGCCGACCGTGAGGAAGACGCGGCGCGGAACGTCCCCCAGCGCCGCGACGCAACCGGCCACGGTGTCGACCTCGGTCCAGGCGTCTCCAGGCTTCCGCGTCCAGGCCGGGCGGCGGATCGCCAGGAGCGGGACGCCGGCAGCTTCCGCGGCCCCATAAGCGTTCCTACCGATGCGTGCGGCGAAGGGGTGGGTGGCATCGACAAGCCGGTCGATCGCCTGCTCGCGCAGGTAGCAAGCCAAGCCCTCCGGGCCGCCGAATCCGCCGATGCGGGTTGGAACCACGTCGACGACCGGCGCCGCGGTGCGCCCGGCCAGCGACAACGTGACGGAGAGGCCGGAATGGGGGAGAAGGCCGCGGACGAGGGCGCTGGCCTCCGTCGTGCCCCCGAGGATGAGGATCCGCATGGCCGCCTTGTCCGATAGGCCCGAACCGGTGTCGAGGCCCGATCCCTGGCTCGCGATCGTCGGCATCGGCGAGGACGGCCGCGACGGGCTCTCCCCCGCCGCCGGCGCGGCGCTCGACGGCGCCCGCGTGGTCTATGGCGGCCGTCGTCACCTCGCGCTCGCCGGCCCGCTCGACGCGGAGCTGCGAACCTGGCCGAGCCCGATCTCCGACGCCTACCCTGAAATTCTGGCACGGCGCGGGACGCCGACCTGCCTGCTCGCGACCGGCGACCCGTTCCACTACGGCATCGGCGCCGAGATCGCCCGGATCGTGCCGGCCGCCGAGATTCGGGCGTTTCCGCAGCCCTCGGCCTTCAGCCTCGCCTGCGCCCGCCTCGGCTGGCCGCTCGCCGAGTGCGCCTGCCTGACGCTGCACGGGCGGGCGCTCGCGCAGATCGTCCGCCACCTGCAGCCGAACGCCCGCCTGCTGGTGCTGTCCTGGGACGGCACGACGCCGGCGGCGGTCGCCGCGCTGATGACCGAGCGCGGTTTCGGCGCATCGCCGATCACCGTATGCGAGGCGATGGGCGGCCCGCGCGAGACCGTTCGGACCCGATGCGCGCGCGATTTCGACCTCGGCGACGTCGACGCCCTGAACACCCTGGCGATCGAGGTGGTGGGCGAGCCCGGCTGCCGGCCGGTCGGCCTCGCCCCGGGGCTCGACGATGCGTGGTTCGAGAACGACGGCCAGCTGACCAAGGCCGAGATCCGCGCGGTGACGCTGGCGGCGCTCCGCCCGCTCGCCGGCCAGCTGCTGTGGGACGTCGGCGCCGGCGCCGGCTCGATCGGCATCGAGTGGATGCTGCGCCATCCTGCGATGCGGGCGACCGCGATCGAAGCCCATCCGTCTCGCGTCGAGCGGATCGCCCGCAACGCGCAGACCCTCGGCGCCCCCGGGCTGACCATCGTCCACGGGGTGGCGCCGGATGCGCTGACCGGGTTGCCGGCGCCGGATGCGATCTTCATCGGCGGCGGCGTCTCCGCGCCGGGCGTTCTGCCGGCGGCGCTCGGCGGCCTGCTGTCGGGCGGCCGGATCGTCGCCAACGCGGTGACGCTGGAGGCCGAGGCGGTGCTGCTCGCCGCCTTCTCGACCCGGGGCGGAACGCTGCGGCGCCTGTCGATCGCCCGCGCCGATCCGGTCGGCGGGCTGCACGGCTGGCGTGCGGCGATGCCGGTGACGCAATGGGCCTGGACCAAGCCGTGACCGGGACCCGCCTCGTCGCCGGCATCGGCTTCCGCCACGGCGTGCCCCCCGACGCGATCGTCGCGCTGATCCGGCGGGCGATCGCGCAGGCGGCATGCGAGGGGGCGCTCGTCGCGATCGCCACCGCCGCCGACCGAGCCGATGAGCAGGCGATCCGGGACGCCGCCGGCGCGTTCGGCCTGACGCCCATCGCCGTCGATGCCGAAGCGCTCCGCACGGTCGACCCACGCGTGCCGACGCGCTCGGCCCGGATCGAGCGATCGCGCGGCGTCGGCTCGCTCGCCGAGGCGGCGGCGCTCGCCGTCGCCGGCGAAACCGGACGCCTGATCCTCGCCCGCATCGACGACGGACGCGCCACCTGCGCGCTCGCGGCGCTGGGCCTAGCGAGCGACGAGGCGATGCGCGAGGCCGATGAGGCCCGCGCCCTCTACCGTCCCCCCTCTGCGGGGGTAGGGAAGGATGCGGGCGCCGTTAGCCGATCGAAGACTCCCATATCCCAGCGCGCCCGAGCGGCGCAGATCGTGACCGCATGACTGTCCATTTCATCGGCGCCGGGCCGGGCGCTCCCGACCTCATCACCGTGCGCGGGCGCGACCGGATCGCCGCCTGTCCGGTCTGCCTCTATGCCGGCTCCCTGGTCGCGCCGGAGATCCTCGGCTGGTGCCCCCCGGGCGCGCGGATCGTCGACACCGCGCCGCTCGACCTCGACGCGATCGTCGCGGAGATCGAGGCGGCGCATGCGCGCGGCGAGGACGTGGCCCGGCTGCATTCCGGCGACCTGTCGATCTGGAGCGCGCTCGCCGAGCAGATGCGGCGGCTCGACCGGATCGGGATCGCCTACACCGTCACGCCGGGCGTCCCGGCCTTCTCCGCGGCGGCGGCCCTGCTGAAGCGCGAGCTGACCGTGCCGGGCGTGGCGCAGTCGGTCGTCCTCACCCGCACCTCCGGGCGGGCGAGCGCGATGCCGGAGCGCGAGACGCTGGCCGGCTTCGCCGCCACCGGCGCGACGCTGGCGCTGCACCTCTCGATCCACATTCTGGACAAGGTCGTCGCCGAGCTCGTGCCGTTCTACGGCGCGCCCTGCCCGGCCGCCGTGGTGTTCCGCGCCTCCTGGCCGGACGAGCGGGTGATCACCGGAACGCTGGCGACGATCGCGGGGCAGGTCGCCGGATCCGGGATCGAGCGCACGGCGCTGATCCTGGTCGGGCCGGCGCTTGGCGCCGAGGATTTTCGCGAGAGCGCGCTCTACGCGGCCGACTACGACCGCCGGTTCCGGCCCGGCGGGGCGGTCGGCAGCACGGGCATCGACAACGAGGACGCGAACGCATGAGCGTTCCCGGCATCCTCGTCGCCGCGCCGCGGTCGAGTTCCGGCAAGACCACGGTGACGCTCGCGCTCATGCGCGCGCTCGCCCGTCGCGGCTTGCGCGTCCGCGGGGTCAAGTGCGGGCCCGATTACATCGACCCGGCCTTCCACGAGGCGGCGACCGGCTTTCCGAGCGTCAACCTCGACAGCTTCGCGATGGGCCCTGCCCTCCTCGACGCGGTCGCCGGGTTCGCCGTGCGGGACGCCGACATCGTCGTGGCGGAAGGATCGATGGGGCTGTTCGACGGCGTCCGCGCCGGCGAGGGCCGCACCGGCGCGAATGCCGACATCGCCGCCCGCTACGGCTGGCCCGTGCTGCTGGTGCTCGACGTGTCGGGGGCGGCGCAGTCCGCGGCGGCGATCGCGCTCGGCTGCTCGCTCTACGATGCGCGCGTCAGAATCACGGGCGTGGTGCTGAACAAGGTCGCCAGCGCCCGCCATCGCCGTCTCGTCGAAGCCGGGCTCGCCCGCGTCGGGATCCCGGTCTTCGGCGCGCTGATGCGGGATGCGTCGCTGGTCCTGCCGGAGCGCCATCTCGGCCTCGTGCAGGCGCGGGAGACCTCCGACCTCGACGCCCGTCTCGACCGCCTCGGCGATCTCGCCGTCGAAGGTCTCGATTGCGACGCGATCCTGGCCGCGGCCGGCGGCGCGGTTCCCGCCGGCGCGGGCGCCCTCCCCCGCCCGCCGGGGCAGCGCATCGCGGTGGCGGCCGATGCCGCGTTCAGCTTCCTCTATCCGCACCAGGCGGCAGGCTGGCGGGCGGCGGGCGCGGAGATCGTATCGTTCTCGCCGCTCGCCGACGAGGCACCGAGCCAGGGGTGCGACGTGTGCTGGCTGCCCGGCGGCTATCCCGAGCTCCATGCCGGCCGGATCGCCGCGGCGACGACCTTCCTCGGCGGCCTGCGCAGCTTTGCCGAGACACGGCCGGTGCACGGCGAGTGCGGCGGCTACATGGTTCTGGGCGAGAGCCTCGAGGATGCGGCCGGCATGCAGCATCCGATGGCCGGGCTTTTGCCGGTCGCGACCTCGTACAAGTCGCGCAAGTTGCATCTCGGGTATCGCGTCGCACATCCCATCGCCGATGGGCTTCTGGGGCGGGCGGGGCTGCGCCTCGTCGGCCACGAATTCCACTACGCGAGCGAGTCGACCCCGCCGCCCTCCGAGGACGAAGCGTTCTGTCGGGTCGCCGACGCGGAAGGGACGGATCTCGGGTTTGCCGGGCATCGGCGCGGCCGCGTCACCGGCACGTTCTTCCACCTGATCGCGCTCGACGACTGACGGACGACGACAGTGGGCCGGCAGCGCTCAGCGATCGGAGACGAGCGCCGCCCCGATCGGGGGCGGACCGTCCCGGCTCACTCGGCGGCTTCGGCCTCGGCTGTGTCCGCCTGGCCATGGCCGAGCTTGGCCACCGTCCGCACGATCGCGAGCACGTCGCGGCGCATCTGGTCGTTCTCGATCAGCGCGTAGGCCCGCAGCAGCTCGATCGCGCCGTGGGCGCTGAGGAAGCCGAACACGTCCTCCTTCGGCGCCGCGCCCTCTTCCTTCTCCTCGAAGAAGGCTGAGACCGGAACCTCGAGCAGGCGCGCGATCTCGCGCAGGCGCCCCGCGCCGACGCGGTTCTGCCCCTTCTCGTACTTCTGGACCTGCTGGAAGGTGACGCCCACCGCCGTCCCGAGGGCCGTCTGGCTCAGCCCTCGCGCCTTGCGGAGCGCGGTGATGCGGAGACCGACGAGGCGGTCGACATCGGTGGTCTGTTTGGGCATCATCGTCAGACACAATCCCATTTCGCGGTCGCGACCGGGTGGGTGACCGTCATCCTCGGACGGTCGACACGCCGACCGGGAGATTGACAGCCGGTTGCGGAGGCCGCCACCTACCTCGCGCCCGTCACGGTGCCGTGCCAACGTCTTGTCAGAGCGAAGGGATAGCCACCTGAGCGCCTCAACTGAAGACAACTAGGACACGAAATAAATCTGAATGCAAGCTTAGATCGATCAGATCGAGGCCTTGTCACGACGTTTGCGCTGCGACGCTACGAGCCTGCGCTAAAACTATAGTATGTTGGTTCGACAGGTGGCGTCGGCCTACCGAAGCGGTCCTCGGTACGAATTACGCAGATTCGGGCGTTGGAATCAGGGTGGTGGCGAGATCCCACCACATCATGGAGACATCGATGTTCATTGCGATGAATCGTTTCAAAGTGGTTAAGGAATCGACAACGGATTTCGAGCAGGTCTGGCTCGGCCGCGACAGTCATCTCGGCGAGATGCCGGGCTTCGTCGAGTTTCATCTTCTGCGCGGACCCGAGGCGGAAGATCACGTGCTCTACGCCTCGCACACGATCTGGCGCTCGAAGGCCGATTTCGAGGCCTGGACCCGCTCCGAGCAGTTCCGCAAGGCGCACGGCCGCGTGCCGACGACGAAGCCGCTCTATCTCGGCCACCCGCAATTCGAGGGCTTCGAGACGATCCAGACCGTCGGCGGGGCGAGTGGCGACGTCGCAGCGGCCTGATCACACGGCCTCGGCGTCCCGAAGGCGGGACGGCCGAGGTTCCTCCATCCCGGCCGCCGGCTCGGCTCCTCCGGCGTGATGCGAGCGGGGCGCGATCGGCGCTCCCGCGTCGAAAACGGTTCCGGCACGCTCGAAGCCGAAGCGCGGCGGGCCGCCGACGCATGGACGCCAAAGCGCGTCTTCGGCACGCATCGCTGCGTCCGGCCGCGTCGGCACGAGGGGCGCGCCTTCGACCCGCACCGGAACCGCCATCACTCGAACGTGAAGCTTGACCGTGAAGCCGTCGGGTCCGTGACGGCGTAGGACGGCCGCTGCGATTCGATTGCGCGTGATCGACGCGATCCTGACGAAACCGTCTCTCAGTAGTTTGCTCGCGTTGCGAGGCGCTGGTCGGACCCTTAAGGCCGAGTCATCTCGCGCAAGGTGACGGGTGTCGTGATCGCGGCCCTACGCTTGCTCCATAGTCCAAGAGTGCTCTTCTCGACGCGCGATTTGTGTCGTTTCGGGACACCGTCCGGTTCAGTTCGGAACATGGCGCGCCAGATGTTTCAAGATCGCCTGCCTGAGACTTTCCAGCCGCTGCCGACTTCGGCGGAGCGACGGCGCAATGTATGGACGGCGCTGCTCCCGCGTCGGAGCCGCGGCGCGTTCCGCATCGGCATCTCGGCCTCGGTGGCGATGACCGACATCCTGTCGATCGTCATCACGACGATGGTGGTCGAATACGGCTATTTCTTCCTTCTGAACGGCGAGATGATGCCGTTCTCGGCGAGCTGGGGCCTGCAGCTCTCCGGTCTGCTGGCGATCGTCATCGTCGCGACGTCCGCCCTGCGCGAGGAATACGCGATCGAGGCGATGCTGGCGCAGAAGGCGTCGCTGCAGAAGAGCGCGGCCCGGTGGGTCGTCGCCTGGGCTGCGGCGCTCGTGGTCGGCTTCATCACCAAGACGACGAACGAGGTCTCGCGCGTCGTCGCCCTCACCGTCTTCGTCTCGGGCCTGCCGGTCTTGATGCTGGCGCATGCGGCGATGATCGGGCTCGTGCGCCGCAGCGTGACGCCGGCGTCCGCCTCGGTGAGCCGCGTCCACCTCGTCGGCTTCGAGGACGACATCGCCCGCTTCTATGCCAGCAACGAGGCCGATTCGCTCGGCCTGCGCGTCGTCGGCACCAGCTATCTCCGCCGGGTCGACGCCCGCGCGGACGAGGCCACCCGCCATGCGCAGATGTCGGAGGATCTCGACCTCGCGGTCTCCGTGGTGCGGTTCCTGCGCCCCGACGACGTCTTCATCCTCGTGCCCTGGGCCGACACCGCCGAGGTGGAGCGCTGCATCGACGCGTTCCTTCGGGTGCCGGCGGCGCTGCACCTGCGCCCGGGTTCCGTGCTCGACCGCTTCCCCGACATGCAGGTGTCCCGGGTCGGCCGCCTCTCAGGCATCAACATCGGCCGCCGTCCGCTGAGCATGGCCGAGGTGCTGCTGAAGCGCCTCCTCGACGTGACGCTCGCCACGATCGCCCTCGTCGCGCTGAGCCCGCTGCTCGCGGCCATCGCCGTGGCGATCAAGCTCGACAGCCCCGGCCCGGTGTTCTTCCGGCAGAAGCGCTACGGCTTCAATCAGCAACCCTTCGGCGTGTTCAAGTTCCGCAGCATGAAGGCCGAGGCGGAGGCGGTGTTCAAGCAGGCCTCGCGCAACGATTCGCGCATCACGCGCATCGGTGCCTTCCTGCGCCGGTCCAACCTCGACGAGCTGCCGCAGATCCTGAACGTGCTGAAAGGCGAGATGTCGCTCGTCGGGCCGCGCCCGCACGCGCTCGCGCACGACCGCAGCTTCGAGCGACGCATCGCCCTCTACGCGCGCCGACACAACGTCCGCCCTGGCATCACCGGCTGGGCGCAGGTCAACGGCCTGCGCGGCGAGACCCTGACCGACCTCGACATGGAACGCCGGGTCAACCACGACCTGCACTACATCGACAACTGGTCAATCTGGTTCGACATCCAGATCATGTTCCAGACGGTGTTCTCGCGCCGCGCCTATCGCAACGCGTTCTGAGCCGGAGATCCGCGAGCGGCGTCCCGGGATCAGTGGGCGCCGTCGGCCTGCCGCCCGTGGCAAGCGCCGCACTCGCCCTCGACCTCGAGGATCCGGCTCGCCGGGCGGAACCCCGCCCGCTCAAGGGTGCGCCCGAGCCCGGCCTCGATCTCGGGCGAGGTGGTCTCGTCGATGCCGCCGCAGCTCCGACAGATCAGGAACACCAGCCCCTCCCCCGCGCCGTGCTCGTGCGCGCAGGACACGAACGCGTTGCGGCTGGCGATGCGGTGGACGAGGCCGTTCTCGGTCAGGAAGTCGAGCGCGCGGTAGACCGAGACGGCGGCCACCCGGCGATCCGGCCCGCTCAGGCGCTCGGCGATGTCGTAGGCACCCATCGGCTTGCCCGTCTCCGCGACGGCCTGCAGCACGTCGTGCCGCAGCTTGGTGAAGTGCAGGCTCCTGTCGCGGCAGAGCTTCGCGGCACGCGCCATCGTCGCGGCGGCGTGCTCCGCGCCGCACGCCTCCCCTTCGTGCCCGACGTGATCGTGCATCCCGATCCTTGCGGCCGGGGCGCCCCGATTGAACGCCGCCGGTGTTACAGTGTATCACCACGGATTATAGGCCGCGCCACCGGTCCGGGCAACGGATCGGCCTTCGGCGCTCGCGCACCCTCGACGAAGATCGTCCCCTTGAGACCCAGATCCCGCACGCCGGCTTCCTCGGCCGCATCGCTGTTCCAGAGCGGCCTGGCGTTCCACCTCGGCCTCGCCGCCGCGCTTGCCGCGCCGCTCTGGCTGGCGATCGCCTGGACGCTGGGCGCGTGACCGCGCGCACGCCCGTGGCCGCCGGCGACATCCGCCTCGACGGACTGACGCTCGGCTACGACCGGCATCCGGCGGTGCACCACCTCGACGGCACCATCCGCCGCGGCGACCTGCTGGCGCTGGTCGGCCCGAACGGCGCCGGCAAGTCGACCCTGCTGAAAGGGCTGATCGGCGAGATCCCCAGCCTCGACGGGCAGATCCACCGCGGCATGCCGGCCCGCACGCTGGCCTACCTGCCGCAGGCCGACGAGATCGACCGCAGCTTCCCCCTGAGCGTCCTCGATCTCGCCAGCATGGGCCTGTGGCGCCGATCCGGCGCCTGGCGGAGCCTGCTCGGGCATCGAGGCGCCGTGCTGAAGGCGCTCGACGCCGTCGGGCTGTCCGGCTTCGAGGTGCGGCCGATCGGCACCCTCTCGGGCGGCCAGTTCCAGCGCGCGCTGTTCGCACGCCTGATCCTCCAGGACGCGCAGGTGCTCCTGCTCGACGAGCCGTTCACCGGAGTCGACGCGCGCACCACCGCCGACCTGATCGCGCTGATCCGCACGTGGCACGGCGAGGGCCGGACTATCGTCGCGGCGCTGCACGACCTGGCGCAGGTCCGTGCGTACTTCCCGAAGACGCTCCTGCTCGCGCGGGAGCCGGTCGCCTGGGGCGCGACGGCCTCGGTGCTGTCGCCGCAGAACCTCGCCCGCGCCACCCGCCTGTCCGAGGCCTGGGACGAGGACGCCGCCATCTGCGCCCACGACCATGCCCAAGTCGCCCCGGCACCCGACGGGTCCGGGCACGACGATGGGCACGATCACACGCACGGGCATCGCCATCGCCCGGCCCCACCCGAGCAGCACGAGACCGCGGCGTGATCGATCCCTTCGCGCCGTTCGTCGAGTTCGGCTTCATGCGCCGGGCGTTGGTCGGCTGCCTCGCGCTGTCGATCTCGGCGCCGCCGGTCGGCGTGTTCCTGATGCTCCGACGCATGAGCCTGATGAGCGAGGCGATGAGCCATGCCATCCTGCCCGGCGCCGCCGTCGGCTTCCTGGTGGCGGGCCTGTCGCTGCCGGCGATGACGCTGGGCGGGCTCGTCGCGGGGCTCGCGGTCGCCCTGCTCGCCGGCCTCGTCACCCGCTCGACCGTGATCCGCGAGGATGCGAGTCTGGCCGCGTTCTACCTGATCTCGCTCGCCGCCGGCGTGCTGCTGGTGTCGATGCGCGGCTCGCAGATCGACCTGCTGCACATCCTGTTCGGCACGGTGCTGGCGCTCGACGACCCGGCGTTGCTGCTGCTCGGTGGCATCGCGACGGCGACCCTGTTCGGCCTCGCGCTGATCTACCGCCCGCTGGTGATGGAATGCGTCGACCCGCTGTTCCTGCGCACGGTGAGCCGCAGCGGCGGCCCGGTGCACTACGCCTTCCTCGGCCTCGTGGTGATGAACCTCGTCGGCGGGTTCCAGGCGCTCGGCACCCTGCTCGCGGTCGGGCTGATGCTGCTTCCGGCGATCGCCGCCCGGTTCTGGGCGCGCGGGCTCGGCACGCTGATCCCGGCCTCGATGCTGATCGCGGTGGTGGCGAGCTTCTCGGGCCTGAGCCTGTCCTACCATCTCGACCTGCCGACCGGGCCGGCGATCGTGCTGGCGGCCGGCGCGCTCTATCTCGTGTCGATGCTGGCGGGCCCGCGCGGAGGGCTGCTCTACCGCTTGGTGAAGCCGCGGCATCTCGAGGCGTGAGCCGGAGCCGCACGATCGCGGTTCAGAGGTGGAACAGGCTCATGATCCCGGCGACGATCGCGTAGGCGAAGCCGGCATTGAGCAGCACGCCCAGGCTCCCGATCCCGAGACCGACCAGCACCAGGATGCCGTCGCGCTCGACCAGCCCGAGGCCGACGAGGCAGACGGCGAGCCCGAGCGGGATCTGGCCGATCACCGGCGCGGCGACGATCAGCGCCAGCGACAGCGTCAGCAGGGCGATGCCCATGCCGCGCATGCCGAGCGCCGTCTCGAACACGCTGAGCCTTGGCCGCGACCAGCGCTCCAGCCGCCGCAGCACCGGCACGGCGCGCTTGACGGCCCGCTCGACGTCCTTCCGGGCGACCGACCGTCCTAGCAGCGCCTTCGGCAGCCAGGGCGACGACTTGCCGATCGCGATCTGCACGGCGACGAGCAGCAGCAGCAGGCCGCAGACCAGGGGGATCGGCGGCGGCATCGGCAGGCAATTCGGCAGGCCGAGCAGCACCACGAGCAGCGCGAAGGCACGGTCCCGCAGCACCGCGACGATGTCGCCGACGGTCAGGCGGTCTCCCTCTTGGCTGGCGAGAACCGTGAGGACGTCGGACGTTCGGGCACCGGAATACAAAACGTGGCCGCAGGTTGCTGTCCCGGCGCGGGCTCTAGCCGAGTTCGGCACCGCCGCCAAGCATGAGCCTCGCCCCCTCCCCGGCGGCGCACCGTCCGCGGGAAACCGACAAGCCTGGAAGCTTCAGAAAGGACATATTTCCTTCAGGTTGACTGGGCGCTTTATGCGTAACTTAAAGTTACATACTCAGAGTTGCGGTTGATTGTTTCACGGCCGAATGGTGGAAAAATCGACGACCGTCTTTGAAACTGTCGCGACATCTCTCCTGAATCGCCCCATGTTGCGAGCCTTCGAGATATAAGATTTTCATCTTGTATTAGGAGTCATCGGCTTGGCACGGCTCGCGTCCCCGCACCGAAGGCGCCGTCTCGCGGCGGCGGTGGCGTGCCTGCTCTGCACCGTTCCAGCCGCATCCCCCACGGCTCGGGCCGGCGATCTCGACACCCTGCTGTTCGGCAGCCTGGATGCCGGCGCCGCGAATTTCCTGTCCATCGGCGCCAAGATCGCGCTGGACAAGCTCGACCGGCCGGGTTTCGTCGCGCTCGCCAGCCTCGGCGGCGGGCGCCGCAACGAGATGGCGTGCGGCTGCGATTCGTGGGGCAGCGCTCGCCTGTCGCGCTACACCGTGCTCGGCGCGGCGCTGGCGGGCTATCAGTGGTTCCCGGATTGGGGCGTCGTCGCGCTCTATGCCGGGCCGGAGGGTGCGTACGAAGCCCTGACGGACGGGCGCAGCGTGGCGACGCTTCCGATGCGTTGGGGCCTTCGCCTGCACGGCGAGGTCTGGGCGCGCCCGACCGACGAGAGCCTGGTTGAGGCGACCCTGGTCCTGGGCTCGGCGCGCGATTCGGCTTGGTCTCGGATCGCCCTCGGCTATCGCGCCTGGGGCTTCTACCTCGGCCCCGAAGTCAGCCTCTACGCCGACCGGACCGGCTATACGAAGTGGAATTTCGGCGCCCACTCCACCGATTTCTCAGTCGGCAGCTACAGTTTTCGCGTGTCGGGCGGCGTACAGGTCGAGAGTACCGAAAGGCGGCCGAGCCCGTACCTCGCGTTGTCGGTCTGGACGCCGTGGTGAGCGATGCTCGACCCATCCGCGGCTGGCCGAACCATGCTACGATTGCCAGCAGCAGACGCAGCGGAAACGCGACGTCGTTCGGTTGGTGATCGTATGGACGCAATCAGCATCTTCGACGCAGAAAGTTCGCTCGGCTCACTTCTCGATGCGCTCGAGGCTGGCCAGGACGTGCTCGTCCTGCGCGATGGCAAACCCGTCGCACGGCTCGTCCCGCCGACCCGTGAGGATACCACGGCCCTGACGGTTGGCGGGCTGCGCGCGTTGCGCGATCGCATCGCCGCCCGCGGTGAAACGTTCAGCCCAGAGGAGATAGAGATTTTTCGTAGCGAAGACCGCCGGTGAGCCTCTGCATCCTAGATGCGTCGATGGCCCTCGCTTGGGTCCTGCCGATCGAGAGCGATGCGAGCGATATTCTCGAACAGGTCGCGGCAAAAGGTGCGATCGTGCCTGGCCTCTGGGCTCTCGAGGTCGGGCACGTCCTTCTTACGGCTGAGCGGAAGCGCCGCATCGTAACGGCAGAGAGGACTCAGGCTCTCGAGCTTCTCGCAGCCCTACCGATCTTGATCGATACCGAGACCGCGCGACATGCCTGGTCGGCGACGATGACGCTCGCCGCCAAGCACGGGCTCTCGCTGTACGATGCGAGCTATCTCGAATTGGCGATTCGGTGTTCACGCCCCCTCGCCTCGCGCGATGCGAAGCTCCTTCGCGCCGCGTCCGCCTGCAGCGTTCCAGTTATCGTTTAATCTCGCCCGCCGGCGCATCGGCGCTCAGCCCATCGAGGAACGACGCCGCGTCCGCCGCGATCTCGGCCTTGCGCGCGGGCGGCATCGCGGCGAGCGTGCGATAGGGCATCGACAGGCGCGGGTTGCCTTCGAGGCGGTCGGCGTTGGCGATAAGGAAGTTCCAGTACAGGTAGTTGAACGGGCAGGCGTCCGGGCCGGCCTTCTTCGCGACGTCGTAGCGGCAGGCGGCGCAGTAATCGGACATCCGGTTGATGTAGGCACCGGAGGCCGCGTACGGCTTCGATCCCATCACGCCGCCATCGGCCCACAGCACCATGCCGTGCACGTTCGGCAGCTCGACCCACTCGTAGGCGTCGGCGAAGACGATCAGGTACCATTCCTCGACCTGCGCCGGCGAAAGCCCCGCGAGCAGAGCGAAGTTGCCGGTGACCATCAGGCGCTGGATGTGGTGGGCATAGGCATGGGCCCGCGTCTCGGCGACGACCTGCGCGAGGCAGTTCATTTCCGTCTCGCCCGACCAGTAGAACCACGGCAGGTCGCGCCACGCGTCGAGGGCGTTGGTCTCGGCATAAGCCGGCATCCGCGCCCAGTAGAGGCCGCGCACGTATTCGCGCCAGCCGAGGATCTGGCGGATGAAGCCCTCGACGCAGTGCAGCGGGGCCGCGCCCTCGCGATAGGCGCGCTCGGCGGCGCGGCAGACTTCCTCCGCGGTGAGCAGGCCGGCATTGAGCGGCGGCGAGATCAGCGCGTGGTAGAGGAACGGCGCGCCGGTCTTCATCGCGTCCTGGTAGTCGCCGAAGGTCGGCAGGCCGTCGGCGATGAAGTGCTTCAGGGCCTCGAGCGCGTCGCGGCGGGTCACCGGCCAGCCGAAGCCGTCGAGGTCGCCGAAATGCCCGGCGAACGCGCGGGCGACGAGGTCGAGCACCGCGCGCGTCGTCGCGTCCGGCTCGAAGCGCAGGCGGCTTGGGACGGCATGGCCCCGCGGCAGCTTCTTGCGGTTGTCGGCGTCGAAGTTCCACTGGCCGCCGACGGGATCCTTGCCGTCCATCAGCAGGCCGGTGCGGCGGCGCATGCCGCGGTAGAACGTTTCCATGCGCAGCGCCCGGCGGTCCCCGGCCCAGTCGGCGAAATCGCGGCGCGGGCACAGGAAACGGTTGTCGTCGCGGATCTCGACCGGGACGGCGAGGTCGTCGCGCCACGCCTGCATCATCGACCAGACCCGCCATTCGCCGGGTTCGGTCACGACGACACGGTCCGGCGCATGCCGGGCCACCGCGCGCGCGAGCTCGCCGGTGAAGCTGCCGCTGTTGCCGGGATCGTCGAGGCGGACGTAATCCACCGTGACGCCCTCGGCTTCGAGCTCCGCCGCGAAGTGGCGCATGGCCGAGAACAGGAAGGCGATCTTCTGCTTGTGATGGCGGACGTAGGTCGCCTCCGCCATCACCTCGACGATGAGCACCACGTCGGGCGCATCGAGATCGACGAGGCTAGACACGCGCCGGTTGAGTTGGTCGCCCAGCACGAACCGCAGGGTCTTCCGCCCCCCGGTGTTCCGCGTTGCCAAGCGCCTCAGCCCTTGGTGCGCAGCATCGAGCGGCCGCCGTCGGCGCCGATGATCTGCCCGGTGATCCAGCCGGCCTCGGCCGAGACGAGGAAGGCGGCGAGCCCCGCGATGTCCTCCGGCGTGCCGAGGCGCTGCAGGGCATGCATCGCGGCGATGCCCTGGGCCAGGGTGGCGTTGCCGGTGATCGCGGCGGCGAGCGGCGTCCGGGTCAGCGAGGGTGCCACCACGTTGATGCGTACGTGCGGCGCGAGCTCGGCCGCCAGCGACAGGGCGAGGCCTTCGACCGCCCCCTTCGCCATGGCGACCGAGGCGTGGGCCGGAAACCCCTGCGCCACCGCGACGGTGGAGAACAGGACGACGCCCGCGCCCGCCTCGCCGGCACCGGCCTTCAGCGCGCCGGCCGCTGCCTGGATCGCCGAGAAGGCGCCGAGCGCGTTGACCCGGAAATCGGTCTCGGCGTTCGTCCGGGTCAGGCGGGCGAGCGGCCGCAGGTTGATGGTGCCGACCGCGTAGACGAGGCCGGCGAGGCGATCGCCTGCCTCCGCGGTGGCCTGAGCGAAGAAGTCGGCGTCGGCGACGTCGCCGGCCGTCACGGTGGTCTCGCCGAGTTCGGCCGCCGCGGCTTCGAGCCGGCCGCGGTCGCGCGCCGCGAGGTGGAGGCCGTAGCCGCGGTGGCGCAGCGCCTCCGCCGTCGCCCGGCCGATGCCGCCCGTGCCGCCGTAGATCAGAACCCGTTGCATGCTCGCCCCCGTCGCCGCCGAACGCCCCTTGCCGGCGGAGACGGTTCGACAAGATGAAGCTAAGGCGTCGTGGAGGACGGAGGAGTCGGTCGAGGCCGGCGCAGCCGTTCCACATGGTCGCATCCCATCAAGACCGCCGGAGAATCCAGGTTCATGAAGTTCGCCTTCGCCGGCATCGATTTCCTCGGCGGCGTGTTCGAGGGCCTGATCGAGGCCGGCTGGACCCCGATCAAGCTGTTCACCCGCCCCTGCGACGGGCTCTACGATCACAACGACGTGGTGGTGGCGCGCGCCCGTCAGCTGCGCCTGCCGATCCAGCTCTCGCGGCTGAAGGCCCAGGATCTCGACGCGCTGAACGCCGCCCACGGCCGCGACTGGGCGCTCGTCGTGGCGGGCTATCCCTGGCTGATCACCGGATGGCGCACCCGCGCGGCCTTCGGCCTCAACATCCACCCCTCGCCGCTGCCGACCGGGCGCGGCCCCTACCCGCTGTTCCGGGCGGTGGAGGAGGCCTACGAGACCTGGGGCGTCACCGCACACGTGCTCGCCGAGGAGGCCTTCGACACCGGCGACATCCTCGCGCAGGACCTGTTCCCGCTCGACGCCCAGGAAGACCACGAGACGTTGCTGGCCAAGTGCCAGATGGCGGCGCGGCGGCTCGCGACCGGGCCGATCGGCCGCGATTTGCCGGCGCGGTGGCGGCGGCCCGAGCCGCAGGGCGACGGCTCGTACTGGGCGCGCGCGAGCGACGTCGACCGCACCCTCGACTTCCGCGCCGACGTCGCCGCGATCCTGCGTCGGATCCGCGCTTTCGGATCGATCGAGACGCTGGCGCGGCTCGGCGACGCTCGCGTCTACGTCGCGCAGGCCGGCGGCTGGCGCGAGGCGCACAAGCATCTGCCCGGCACCGTCGTCCATCGCCACAGGCGCCACGTCGTGGTCGCGGCCCGCGACGGCTACATCCAGATCACGCGGTGGTCGCCGGTGGGGCTGGCCGAAGCCGGACAGATCGGGCGCTGACCGGATGTCCAGGCGAAGCGGGGGCGATTCCGTAAACAAGAGTTCGGGCCGGACATCGGGGAAGATGATCCGCAAGGGCGACCTGTCGACCAAGCTGT
The DNA here is from genome assembly GCF_022829665.1 of Methylobacterium sp. E-041. Taxonomy (NCBI): domain Bacteria; kingdom Pseudomonadati; phylum Pseudomonadota; class Alphaproteobacteria; order Hyphomicrobiales; family Methylobacteriaceae; genus Methylobacterium; species Methylobacterium sp. E-041. Next base: position 44,117 of record NZ_JAKSYQ010000181.1, read on the forward strand.
GCGCGCAGTGCGGGCGGCCGTTCGCCTGGCGGAAGAAGTGGGAGCGGGTCTGGGATGAGGTACGGTTCTGCTCGGATCGCTGCCGAAGCGAGGCGAAGAAGGCCTGAGCCTTCAGAGCCGAGCCAGCATCTCCGGCGTGTCGACGTCGAGCGCGGTCCCGGGCTCTCCCGGAATTTCCAGGACGTCGGCGCGACCCTTCAGCAGCGGCCCGGCACCGTGATCGCCGGACAGGCTGGCGAGGGTGTCGCCGAGCACGCGCCGATCAAGCAGCACCGGGTTGCCGCGGCGCCCCGCGATCGTCGGCACCACGGCACTCGGAGCCGGCTTCGCGGCCCGGTAGGCGGCGGCGAGGCGATCGATCTGCGCCGGCGTCACCCGCGGCATGTCGCTGAGCAGGATCACCGCCGCATCGGTCTCGGCCGGCAGCGCGGCGAGTCCCGCCCGCAGCGAGGTCGAGAGGCCGGAACCGAACGCGGCGTTCTCGACGAAGACGAGGTCGAGATTGTGAAGGACGGCGCGCACGGCCACCGCATGGGCCCCGAGCACGACGACGACCGGACGGGCCCTGGACGCGAGGGCGGCTTCCGCGGCGTGGCGCACCAGCGGCGTCCCGTCGAGCCGCGCGAGCAGCTTCGGTTCGGCACCGAAGCGGGTGCCGCGCCCGGCGGCGAGCAGGACGGCACCGATTGCGATGTCAGGCATCGTCGGCCGCGCTCGGTTCGCCCGATCGCGGCTGCGGCCGCGAGACGATCTCCATCAGCAGTCCGCCGACACCGAGCGCGACGATGTCCGCGCGGGTGACGGGCAGGTCCGCGAGCAGGCGGTGCAACACCCAGTCGAACCCGTTCTCCTTGGGCGAGCGGGCGCAGCCCGGCGCGCCGATCACCGGAACGTCCCCCAGCGCTCCGAGCAGCAGCAGGTTCCCGGGATCGACCGGCATGCCGAAATGGATCACCGCGCCGCCCGCAGCCGCGATGCCGGCCGGGATCACGTCGCGGCGGTCTGCGATGGCCGAGGCGCCGAACACGATCGCCAGGTCGGCGCCGTCCTGCGCGGTCGCCGCGACCAGCGCCTCGGCGACCGCACCGGCCGCGTGCGGTACGCGACGGTCGGCGACGATCTCGGCGCCGGTCGGCGCGAGCCGATCCGCGAGGGCGGCCAGGGTCCGGTCGACGGTGGTCTCCTTCAGGCTCGGCAGCCGCGTCGAGACCACGCCGACCCGCCGGCGGCGATAGCGCGAGACCCGCAACGCGCCGGCCGGCGCGGCGGCGCACGCATGCGCCAGGACCGTACCCGGCACCGCGTAGGGGATGATCTTGATCGTCGCGACCATCTCGCCGGCCACCACGGGCTTGAACGGCGGCAGCGTCGCCGCGGTGATCGCCTCGTCGACGCCGTTGACCGCATCGATGCCAGCTCGATCGACGACCAGAACGCCGGGCCCGACCGCGAAGAGGTTGCAGCGTCCGGTGAACGGCGGCTCGCAGCGCAGGCCGGTCCCGGCGAGGTGCCGCGCCAGGGTCTCGGCGGCCTCGTCCTCGCCGACGTCGCCCGGCTCCAGGGAGACGGCCACCAGATCGCGCACGCCCTCGGCCGCGAGGCCTGCAATCGTTTCGGGCGAGATCGCCCGGCCCTTGCGCAGGGTCGCGCCGCCCGCCTTGATGGTGTGGGCGGCGATGAGGCCGAGCGCGGATCCGACCGGAACCGGCCCGAACTTCACGAAGCTGCCTCGCGCGGCGCCCGACGCAGGGCGGCGACGATCTGCGCCATCACCGACAGCGCGATCTCGGCCGGGCTGACCGCGCCGATGGCGAGCCCGATCGGGGCGCGGATGCGCGCCAGCTGGGCCTCGGAATAGCCGGCCTCGATCAGCCGGACCGCGCGCGCCGCGTGGGTTTTCCGCGAGCCGAGCGCGCCGATGTAGAAGCACTCCGCCGAGAGCGCGGCCTTCAACGCCGGATCGTCGATCTTGGGATCGTGGGTCAGCGCGGCGAGCGCGCAGTAGCGATCCAGCGGCGGCACAGCGCCGCCGAGGGCCGCGTCCGGCCAATCCGCCACCAGCGCGACGCCCGAAAACCGCTCGGGGCTGGCGAAGGCGGTGCGCGGGTCGATCACCGTCAGCGCGAGGTCGAGCGCGGCGGCCATCGGCACCAGGGCCTGGGTGATGTGCACGGCCCCGACCACGACGAGCCGGACCGGCGGCACCTGGACCGTCAGGAACAGCGTCCGGCCGTCCGCCTCGATGAGGCCGCTCCGGGCTGCGGCGAGGTGCCGACCGAGCGGTTCGGCGAGGGCGTCGGCGGCGATATCGGCCTCCCGAACCAGGCGCTGCGCGCCGTCGGCGATGTCGGTGACGAGGATCGCGGCGCGGCGGGCGGCACGCTCGACGTTGAGGCCTTCGAGGATGTCGGCGCGCATGTCAGTCGATCCGCTCGACGAAGATGCGGATGCGGCCGCCGCAGGAGAGGCCGACCCGCCACGCGGTCTCGTCGGCGACGCCGAACTCGATCACCCGCGGCTTGCCGTCGGCGATGGCGTCGGCGGCTTCCGTGATGACCGCGCCCTCCACGCAACCGCCGGAGACCGAGCCGAGAAAGTTGCCCTCGCCGTCGACGACGAGGTGGCTGCCGACCGGACGCGGCGCCGATCCCCAGGTTTCGATCACGGTCGCGAGCGCGACGTCGCGGCCGTCGCGTCGCCAGGACGCAGCGGTGTTCAGGATGTCGGCTTCGGTCGAGATCATCGGCGTGCCTCGAAGGCCGCGCGCGCCGGCCTCAGGATGGGGGAGCCCGGTCGCGGGCCGAGAGGTTCAGGTATGGCATCGTGGGCGGGGCGCAAGGCGCGCGCAACGGCGGCGTTGCACCGAACGCATGACGACCGACTTCGCGCGTCGGTGCAAACGCCGGCCGTCGCCGTGTCCAAGCGCTCAGCGCCCGCTGCGTCGGGTCGCCACGGTGGCGAGCGCGGCCAGGTCCTTGTCGCCGTCGCCGTGCGCGATCGCGTCGATGAGGTTGTCCCGCAGGACGCTCGCGAACGGCATCGGCACGTTCACCGCCGCCGCGGCGCCGAGGGCGAGGCCGATATCCTTGGCGCCGAGGCGGAGGCCGAAGCCCGGCGGCTCGTAGCGGTTCGCGGCGATCGACGCGCCGTAGCCCTTGTAGACCGGCGAGGCGAACAGCGTGCCGGTGAGCATGTCCAGAAGGTCGGCGCCGGCCACCCCGTGACCTTCGGCGAAGGCGGCGGCCTCGCCCATCGCCTCGATCGCCGAGACCAGCATGAAGTTGCCGGCGAGCTTCACGGCATTGGCCTGATGCGGCTCGGTGCCGAAGCGCCACGTCTTCGTGCCCATCGCGTCGAGGAGCGGGGCTGCGCGATCGATCGCGCCGGCATCGCCCGCGGCGATGATATTGAGGGCGCCCGCCGCGGCCGCGTCCGGCCGCCCGAACACAGGGGCGCCGACATAGGCGATGCCGGCGCGCGCATGGATCGCGGCCAGTTCCTGCGCCAAGGCGACGGAGATCGTGCTCATCGACAGGTGGATCGCCGGCCGGCCTGCGCTGTCGAGCAGCCCGCCCTCGACGATGACGGAGCGCAGCGCTGCGTCGTCCGACAGCATGGTGATCGCCGCGTCGCCCACGAACGCCTCGGCCGCGCTCGCCACCGGCGTCGCGCCGGAGATCCCGTGCGCAGCATCCGGGGTCCGGTTCCAGACGCGGACGGTGTGCCCGGCCTCAACCAGCTTGGCTGCCATGGCGCGCCCCATGCGCCCGAGCCCTATGAATCCGACGTCCATGCGCTTCCTGCCTTCCGATGCCCGTGCGGCCTCAACGCCGATCGCGCCGGTCCGATGCAAGGCTCGGCCGTTCATTCCGCCGCGGCGGCGATCCGGGTCTCGGCGGGTTCGGCCGGGATCGCGGCGGCCAGCGGCAGCTCGATCGCGGCGGAGAGGCCGCCTTCCGGGCGATTCGTCAGGGTGAGCCAGCCGTCATGCGCTTCGACGATGGCGAGCACGATCGACAGCCCGAGGCCGAAGCCGCTCGCGTCGTTGAGGTTGCGGGCCCGGTCGCCGCGCACGAACGGCTGCAGCATCGCGTCGCGTTCGGCATCGGGAATGCCGGGACCGGTGTCGCCGACCACGATGCGGACGCCCCGCGGCGTCTGCTCCATCGAGAGGCGCGCGCCGCCGCCGTACTTGACCGCGTTGTCGACGAGGTTGGTGATCGCCCGCTCAAGCTCGTCGGGCTTTCCGCGGACGAGCACGTGGCGGCTCTGCGTGACCACGACGTCGGCGCCGACGTCGCTGAACCCGTCGCAGACCGTCTGCACCACCGAGGCGAGGTCGATCAGCGTCCGGGCGCTCGACGCGCCGCCCTGGCCGTCGCGGACGAAGGACAGGGCCGCCTCGACGAGCGCGTTCATCTGGTCGAGATCGCGCAGCGTCATGATGCGGGTGTGGTCGTCGTCGATGAACTCCGCGCGCAGCCGCAGGCGGGTGATCGGTGTGCGCAGGTCGTGGCTGATCGCGGCCAGCATCTGCGTGCGGTCGTCGATCAGGCGTCGCACGCGGTTGCGCATCCGGTCGAGGGCGCGGGAGACCGCGATCACCTCCCGCGGGCCGGCCTCGGGCAGCGCCACGTGGTCGTCCCCGGTGCCGAAGGCCTCGGCGGCGCCGGCGAGCCGCGCCAGGGGCGCCGTCAGCGCCCGCGTCGCCCACACCGAGAGCAGCGCCAGCGTCAGGGCGAGGAAGATCACGGTGAAGATGATCGCGCCCTCGTGCGGCGGCCTGAGCGGGTCGTCGGGCAGGCTCGCCTGCAGCCGCGCACCGTTTGGCGTGACGATCCCGAGGCGGAGGTAGCCGTCGGCGCGCATCTCCGGCCCGCCGATCTCGACCACGGTCAGCGCCCGGCCGAAGCCGTTGCGCAGGCGGCGGACGACCGGGCGGTTGAGGCCTTCGCCCTCGGCAGCGGTCCCGGTCCAGGGTGCGATCTGAAGGTTCGGCACGCTGCGTGCCGCATTCGCCAGCAGGGCGTCGCGGTCCGGCACGGGAGCGTTGTCGAGGAGGCGGGCGACGATCGCGAGGCGCCCTGCCGCGACGCCGGGATGGTCGTCCGGCTTCCAGGGCTCGCGCAGGAGCACGAAGGCCGTGGTCGCGACCGCGTGCGCGACGACGATCGCGGCCACCACGAGCAGGGCGATCTGCCCGGCGACGCTGCGCGGGCGCAGGCGGCTCCGGATCCGGCCGAACCTCATGAGCGCGTCACCTCCGGCGTGAACAGGTAGCCGCCCGAGCGGATCGTGCGGATGATCTCGGGGTTGCGCGAATCGCGCTCGATCTTCTGGCGGATCCGGCTCACGAGCACGTCGATGCTGCGCTCGAACGGGCCGGCGCTGCGCCCCTGGGTCAGGTCGAGGAGCTGGTCGCGCGAGAGCACGCGGCCCGGGCGCAGGCACAGGGCGTGGAGCAGGTCGAACTCCGCGCCGGTGATCGAGATGCGAGCGCCCTCCGCGCTCAGCACCTGCCGCAGCGAGACGTCGAGCGTCCAACCGACGAAGTGCATCCGGCGCGCGCCCTCCTCCTCCGCCACCTCGTTGCCGGTGCGGCGCAGGACGGCGCGGATGCGGGCCAGCAGCTCGCGCGGGTTGAACGGCTTGGCGAGATAGTCGTCGGCGCCGATCTCGAGGCCGACGATGCGGTCGATCTCCTCGGCCTTGGCGGTGAGCATTAGGATCGGGATCGCCGAGCTCGCGCGCAGGCGCCGGCACAGGCTGAGGCCGTCCTCGCCCGGCAGCATCAGGTCGAGGACGATGAGGTCGACCCGGCCGTCGGCCAGCGCCCGGTCCATCTCCGCGCCGTCGCCGGCGAGGGTGACGCGGCAGGCGTTGCCGCGGAGGTAGCGCGCGACCAGGTTCGCGATCTCGCGGTCGTCCTCGACGATCAGGATATGCGGGCTGGCGGGCGCGTTCATCGGCGGTCGTCTTCGGTCGCGTCCCGACGGGACTTCGCGGCTCCTTATGGCCCGAGACGCGCGACAATCGAAGATGGCGGGCGGCGGCAAATTTGTAACGGCGTGTTTCCCATGCGCGTTTCGGTGTGCGGCATCTCGAGGACGCGAGACGTTGCGTCCGCGAAACCACGCGACAGCTTGCGGCGACGGCGATCAGTACCCGCGGGCTCTGTCCACACCCGCCGGCACCCGTCCGGTGCTGCGGAAGGCCGCCACGGCCCCGGCGACGATCGCGGCCGCCGAGGCTTCGTCGGTCGGCGCCGCGACGTGGGGCAGGACCGTGACGTTCGGGTAGTCCCAGGCCGGGTGGTCGCGGGGCAGCGGCTCCTGCGCGAACACGTCGAGCACCGCGTGCCCGACCCGTCCGTCATCGAGCGCTGGCCACAGGTCGGCCTCGACGAGGTGGGCGCCGCGGCCGAAGTTGATCACGCCGGCACCCGGCGCCAGCCGGGCGAAGCAGTCGCGATCGAGGATGCCGCGGGTCTCGGCGGTGAGCGGCAGCAGGTTGACGAGGTAGGCCGCGCCGTCCAGCGCCGTGCCGAGGCCGTCGCGGCCGGAATGTGCAATCAACCCGGGAATCGCGGTGCCCGATCGGCTCCAGCCGCGGACGGGAAAGCCGAGCCCGAGCAGCAGCTCGGCCGAGGCCCGCCCCATCTCGCCCATCCCGAGGATCGCGACCGGGCACGCGCCGGCCGCGCGGGCCGGGTGCTGGCGCCATTCGCGGCGGCGTTGCTGCGCGGCGTAGAGCGGGAGATCGCGGTGCAGCGCGAGCACGCAGGCCGCGACGGTCTCGGCCATCGTTCGCGCCAGCGTCGGATCGACGAGACGGACGACGGGGACCGGCGGCAGCGTCGCGTCCTGCAGCAGGCGCTCGACGCCGGCCCACAGGCTGTGCACCCAGGCGAGCGCCGGCAGTCCGGCCAGCGCTCCCGGAACCGGGTTGGCGACGATCGCGATCGCGACCGTCGAGCGATCGAACTCGTCGGCAGCCGTCACGATGCGCTCGCCCGGCATCGCGCGGGCGAGCGCGTCGCGCCAGATCGCCTCCTCGGCGGGCGATTGGCTGGTGGCGAGCAGGATGGGCTCAGGCATGAGGGCGCCTCGATCGGTCGACAGGGTTGCTGATAGCCTTGGCATCGGCTTCGAACGGGCCTCCGTGGCCATCGGCGCGGGGCTGCCTGCGGTTCGGCGCAGGGCTCGCGGCCTTTTCGGATCGGTTCTTCGCGCCAAATATCGGTTTCACTCCCTCGATCCGACCTGTGAGCGAAGAATGGCCAAGCCCGTCCATGCGATGATCCGCGTCCGCGACGAGGCGCGCTCGGTCGCCTATTACGAGGCGGCCTTCGGGCTCGCCATCTCCGACCGCTTCGACTTTCCCGATTTCACCCTTGTCTACATGCGCGCGCCGGATTCGCCCTTCGAGATCGAGCTGACGGTCAACAAGGACCGGACCGAGGCCTACGACCTCGGCGACGGCTACGGCCACGTCGCCGTCACCGTCGCGGATCTCGCCGCCGAGCACGCCCGCTTCACTCGCGAGGGGCTGCCGGCGACGGACATGAAGACGCTTAAGCACGGCGACACCGAGCTGGCGCGGTTCTTCTTCGCCACGGACCCCGACGGCTACAAGATCGAGGTGATCCAGCGCGGCGGCCGCTTCGCCTGACCCCGACACGAACCGACGAGACCATGACCCGCATGAACGGCCTGACCCGCATCGTCTGCCTCCGCCACGGCGAATCGACCTTCAACGCCGCCCACCGCGCGACCGGCCGCGATCCCGACCATCGCGACGCCCGCCTGACGCCGCGCGGCCGGGAGCAGGCGCGCGCGGCGCGGGCGGCGCTCTCCGAGATCCCGTTCGACCTTGTGGTGGTCTCGCCGCTGACCCGCGCGATCGAGACGACCGCGCTGGTCTTCGCCGACCATCCGGCCGAGCCGAAGCTCCTCGTCGAGGTGCTGCATCGGGAGTGCCAGGAGAGCAGCTGCGACGTCGGCCGGGTCGCCTCCGAGATCGCGGCGGAGTTCCCGCATCTGGACGTGGGGCACCTGCCCGAGGTGTGGTGGCACGCCGAGGAGGGGTCCGTTGTCGGCGGTCATCCGGTCGAGCCGCGGCACCTGTTCGACCAGCGCGTCGCCGGGTTTCGGGAATGGCTGCGCGCGCGGCCCGAGCGGACGATCGCAGTGGTCGGCCACGGCACGTTCTTCTTCCACCTCACCGGCGTCTGGCTCGACAACTGCGAGACTGTCGAACTCGATCTCGACGCGGCTTCCGCCGCCGCCTGACGCGAACGCGTGATCGCGGCTCAGGCGTGCGCGGCCGATCGGGCGGCGTCGAGGCGGTCGCGCGCGGCGAACAGGTCGATGTCGGGCGCCTGCCGCCCGATCCGCAGCGCGCCGTCGAGGATCACGGCCGCCCGCGCCCACGTGCCCGGGGCGAACGGCGCCGCCCCCTCGGCGATCTCGGCCGCGCTGCGCGGATCCTCCGCTGCGCGGATCGCCGCGCTTGCGGTGCGGGAGACCGCGGCCGCCAACGCTCCGGAGACCCAGGCGCGCTGACTCGATGCGGCCTGCGCCCGCGCTCCGCCGGCCCAGGCGGCCGAACGCGCGGCCGCCAGCGCCTCGTCGAGATCCGCCGCACCGGCGCAGCGGGTGGCGAGGGCGGCGGATCCGGCCCGCTCGAGCAGCGGCGGCAGAAGGCTGCGGATGCTTTCGAGGGCCAAAAAGGCCGTCCGCTCCGCCTCGACCGCCGGCGTGTCGGCGGAGCCGGACAGGCGCAGGACGAAGGCCATCAAGCGGTGGCGCTCGCCGTCCGGCATCGCGTCGTTGAGGCCGAGGGCGTAGGCCGCGAGCGGGCGCGAGAAGCAGGGCGGGCATTCGTCGCTCGACCGGATCGCGCGGTAGGGCAGCCCCGCGGCGACGAGGGCCGCCTCGTTGATGCAGGTGCCGCCGTCGGGTCCCGGAAACGGGTGCGAGCCCGAGAGCAGCCGCCAGTTCAGGATGTGGTCGAACCCTGCCATGCGGCGCCTCGCGTGCCGGGCTCCCTGCCCGGACCGGAGCGTGGCATGGCGGCGTGCCGTTGGCGAGGGGCGATCAGCCGCCGATGTCGAGCGCGAGGCCCGACAGCATCGCCAGCCCGAGCACCAGCACGAAGGCGCCGGCCAGCAGCTCGAGCGCGCCGATCGCCACGACGCCCGCGCGTCCGCGACCGCCGGCGATCCGCAGGGCGGCGCCCTTGGCGAAGACTGCGAGGCTCGCCAGCGCGCCGGTGGTGAGCGCCGTGCCGAGCGCCATGGCGAAGACCGCGAGGACGCCCGCAGCCAGCATGTTCTGCGCGGCGGCGAAGACCAGGATCAGCACCGCTCCGGCGCATGGCCGCGAACCGGCGGCGGCGACCACGCCGGCGCGCTCCCGCCAGGTGTCGAGCGTTTCGAGCGCCCGCGCGTCGGCGAGGCGGGCATGGCCGCATTCGGGGCCGCAGGCGGCGGGCGTGCCGAGGTCGGCGAGGCGCCCGGCCTTGCGCCACGTCACCGCCAGCCCGATCGCGGCGACGAGGGCGAAGCTGACGATCTCGATGGTGTTGCCGGCCCGCGTCATTCCGGCGGCGGTGGCGCCGAGCACGAGGCGGCCGGTCCCGACGATCGCGATCGCCACCAGCGCCTGCAGGATCGCGGCGGCGAAGCTCAAGCCGAAGCCGCGGCGCAAGGCCCGCTCGCCGGCGAACAGATAGCCGGCGATCACGGCCTTGCCGTGCCCGGGGCCGGCGGCGTGGAAGATGCCGTAGGCGAAGCCGAGCGTGACCAGCGGCATCCAGTCGCCGCCGCCCTTGATCGCGGCGAGCGCGGCCTGAAGGCTGCGCGAAAAGCTCGACTGGATCGCCAGGAGCCAGCCGCCGAGCCCGGTCGCCGACGGCGCGGCCTCGCGGAAGCCGATGCCGAAGGGCGAGCGCGGCGGCGGCGCGGAGAGACCGGGCGCCGCGAGCCAGACCAGGCCGGCGAGGATCAGGGCCGCGACCGCGACGGCGGCGGCGACCAGCATCAGCCGCAGCGGCCCGCGGCTTGCGTGCTGGACGGCGAGCGTGGCGCCTACGGACATGCGACGAGGATCCGGTTCGCGAACTGCACCCCGTAGCCGGAAGCGGCCGTCAGCGCCTCGAAGAACGCCTCGCTCATCCCGGGGGCGCCGGCCTCCGCCGTCTTGGGCTCGGGGGTCTTCGGCCGCGTCACCGTCGCCGCGCAGCCGCTCGGTGCGCCGACGAGCGTCGCTGCATCCGGCGCCTCGGACAGGCCGAAGGACACGAAGTAGGTCGGGTCGTAGACCTCGAGCGCGAGCACGCCGCGCCCCTGCGCGGGCGGCGTCTTCAGCGGCAGGCGGAAGCTCAGGGTGAGGGTGTCGCCCTCCATCGCCATCCGCGGCTCGACCGGGTCGGCGAAGGCCTGCTCCTTGCCGCCGACCTTCAGCTTGGTGAAGTAGCCGAACTCGGCGAGATTCCCGGTGTTCTCGGCGGCGAGGGTCTGAAGCTCGTCCGGCGTCAGCTTGCCGTCCTTGTTCGCGTCGAGCCCCTGGGTGACGAAGGCCGTGTAGGCGGCGTCGAACGTCCAGACGTGGCGCACCGCGACCACCTTGCCGCCCGCGTACCCAATCTCGGCCTTCGCGGTCACCCAGACGTGCGGGTGGGCCGCTGCGGGCGCGACGGCGGAGGCCAGCCATGCGGCGGCCAGTGCGGGACGAAGGATCGCGGCTGTCGGCTTCATGCGTTTGGGACGCTCGCGGCGCTGTGGTGAAGGATCCGTTAAGCGCGGGCCACCTTGTCCGCAGGCGCTGGGGCGAAAGCGAGGCGGAGCGCGACGCGGCCGATGCGCGGAGCGGTCGAGCGGGTGGCCCGAGGCATCGTCGTCATGGCCATGGCGGGCCGATCGTATTACCCGAGCGGACCGAAGGTCGGCCGCCGCCCCGGCAAGATCCCGCGCCGTTCGCCCGCACCGTCATCCAACCGTCATGATGGCGTCGCAGGCAGGCGCCGACCCGTCAGGCCAGAGGCTTTCCATGGACTTTCACCGCCGCTTCACTGTGCTGATGTGCGCGCCGGCCTTCGATCCGGACGACCTCGAAGGCGTCCGCGTCGCGCAGATCGTCACCGCGGTCGAGGGGCGCGGCTTCGAGGTGATCCGGGCGCGGCGCGTCGAGGACGCGGCGATCGCCGTGCAGACCGACGCGGCGATCGGCTGCATGGTGGTCGACTGGGGCAAGCGCGGCCTCGACGGCAAGGCGGCCTCGCTGATCGACATGATGCGGCGGCGCGGCCTCGAGATGCCGATCGTCATCCTCGTGCGCCGCAAGCGCCTGGAGGACATCCCGGTCGAGCTGCTCGACTTCATCGACGGCTACATCTTCCTGGCGGAGGAGACGCCAGAATTCATCGCCCGCGGCCTCGTCTCCCGCGTGACCCAGTACGCCGAGACCCTGAAGACGCCGTTCTTCGGCGCGCTCGTCGACTACGCCGAGAAGGGCAACCAGCTCTGGACCTGCCCGGGCCACAACGGCGGCATCTTCTACAACCGCTCGCCGATCGGGCGGATCTTCGTCGAGCACCTCGGCGAGGCGATCTTCCGCGACGACCTCGACAACTCGGTCCTCGACCTCGGCGACCTCCTGACCCACGAGGGGCCGGCGCTGAAGGCGCAGAAGGAGGCGGCGCAGATCTTCGGGGCGGAGAAGACCTACTTCGTCCTCAACGGCACCTCGGCCTCGAACAAGGTGGTGCTCGGGTCTCTGGTCGCGGAGGGCGACCTCGTACTGTTCGACCGCAACAACCACAAGGCCGCCCATCACGGCGCCCTGATGCTCGCCGGCGGCATCCCGATCTTCCTCGAGACCGACCGCAATGCCTACGGGCTGATCGGGCCGATCTACCACGAGGCCCTGGACGAGACCGCGATCCGCGAGAAGATCCGCCGCAACCCGCTGGTCGAGGACAAGGAGGCGTGGCGCCGCGAGCGTCCGTTCCGCGTCGCGGTGATCGAGCAGTGCACCTACGACGGCACGATCCTCGACGCGCAGGGCGTCGTCGAGCGGATCGGGCACCTGTGCGACTACATCCTGTTCGACGAGGCCTGGGCCGGCTTCATGAAGTTCCACCCGCTCTTCGTCGGCCGCTTCGCCATGGGCCTGAAGGGGCTCGACGAGACCTCGCCGGGCATCATCGCCACGCAATCGACCCACAAGCAGCTCGCGAGCTTCAGCCAAGCCTCGCAGATCCACACCAAGGACGGGCACATCCGCGGCCAGACCCGGCGCGTCGAGCACCGCCGCCTCAACGAGAGCTTCCTCGTCCACGCCTCGACCTCGCCGTTCTACCCGATCTTCGCCTCGCTGGACGTCGGGGCGCAGATGATGAAGGGCCGCTCGGGCATGATCCTGTGGGACGACACGATCCGTCTCGGGATCGAGTGGCGCAAGAAGGTCCGCGCCATCCGCCGCGAGTTCGAGGAGAAGGAGGGAGATCCGAACCGGCGCTGGTTCTTCGACGCCTTCGTGCCCGACGTGACCCCCGGCCCGGACGGCGTCAACGTGCCGTGGGAGAGCCTGACGACGGACGTGCTCGCCTCGGACCCGAAGCACTGGGAGCTGCGCCCCGGCGCGCGCTGGCACGGCTTCACCCATGTCGGGCCCGAGGCCTCGCCCGGCTACGCGATGACCGACCCGAACAAGCTGACGGTGCTGACGCCGGGCTTCGACCGGGCGACCGGGGAATATGCCGCCCACGGCGTTCCGGCCCCGATCGTCGCGCAGTACCTGCGCGAGAACCGCATCGTCGCCGAGAAGAACGACCTGAACTCGCTGCTCTTCCTGCTGACCCCCGGCGTCGAATCCTCGAAGGCCGGCACGCTGATCTCGGGCCTCGTCGCCTTCAAGCGCCTGCACGACGACAACGTGCTCCTGGAGGACGCGATGCCGGAGTTCGTGCGGCGGCGCCCGAACCGCTACCGCGGCGTGCGGCTTCGCGACCTCTGCGCCGACTTCCACGCCTTCCACCGCGAGCACGGCACCTCGATGCTCCAGCGCAAGCAGTTCCAGCCCGAGCACCTGCCCGAGATGGTGATGGCGCCCAAGGCCGCGGCGCAGATGCTGACCCGCAACAACGTCGATTTCGTCCCGATTGCCGAAGCCGAGGGGCGTGTGGCGACGACCTTGCTTCTGGTCTACCCGCCCGGGATCGGCACGGTGCTGCCCGGCGAGCGGATCGATGAGCGGGCCAAGCCGATGCTGGACTATTTCAAGATGTTCGAGCGCTCCGCGAACCTGTTCCCCGGCTTCGAGGCCGAGATCCAGGGCGTGTACCGTCAGGTCGAGCCGGACGGGCAGATCCGCTTCCACACCTACGTCATGCGCGAGGCGCGCTGATGGAGGACGCGGGCCCGGCGGGCGACTTCGCGATCCCAGAGCCGGCCTCGTCCTGCGCCGACATCGTCATTCGCCCGTCGTCGGACGCGGACCTCGCGGCGATGGTGGCGATCTACGAGCACCACATCCGCCGCGGCGTCGGCGACGTCGGCGACTTCGAGGAGGATCGCCTCCTCCCCGACGACCTGCGCCGGCGCCGCAAGACCATGCGCAAGAAGCGCCTGCCCCACCTCGTCGCCGACCGGAACGGTCAGGTCGCGGGCTACGCCTACGCGGTGCCGTTCCGGAAGCGGCCGGCCTACCGCTACACGCTCAAGCATTCGATCTACGTGCATCCCGAGCACCTGCATGCCGGGATCGGCCGGCGCCTGCTGCCGGCGCTGATCGAGGCCTGCGCCGCGGGCGGCTACCGTCAGATGATCGGCTACATCGATTCCGAGAACGCGGCTTCGCTGCGCCTGCACGAGGCCTGCGGCTTCGTCCGCGTCGGCCACCTGCCCGCGGTCGGCTACAAGTACGGCCGCTGGAGCGACAGCGTGATGGTGCAGTGCGCCCTCGGCTCCGGCTCCGACGACCAGCCCTCGACGTGGCGGAAGCCGGTGGAGGCGCTGGTGGCGGGGCACGACTGGACCGGGAAGTAGCCGGGGCCTGCCGCCCGCCGGTGCGCTGCGGCGAACTCCCGCCGGCGCGGCACGTTGTCGGACACCCGCGCTCGCGGTCCGGCGGACCGTCCATCGCCGTGAGCCGCGCGACCGCCTGCGACAAAGGACCCGGCATGCCCCGCTCCGACAGCCCCGTGCTGCAGCCCTACACCCTCGGCGACCTCACCCTCAGCAACCGCATCGTGATGGCGCCGCTGACCCGGAGCCGTTCCTCGACCGACGGCGTGCCGCCGGATTTCGCCGCCGATTATTACGGCCAGCGCGCCACCGCGGGGCTGATCATCTCGGAGGCGACCAACATCTCCCCGCAGGCCGTCGGCTACGCCTACACGCCGGGGATCTGGTCGGAGGCGCAGGTCGAGGCGTGGCGCCGGATCGTCGGCACGGTGCACGCCAACGGCGGCCGCATCTTCCTGCAGCTCTGGCACACGGGCCGGATCTCGCATCCCGACCTGCAGCCGGAACATCGGCCGCCGGTCTCGGCCTCGGCGATCCGGCCGGAGGGCACCGCCTTCACCGAGGAGGGCATGAAGGCGCACGTGACGCCGCGCGCCCTGGAGGCCGACGAGATCCCAGGAATCGTCGAGGATTACCGGCGCGCCGCCGAGAACGCGAAGCGCGCCGGGTTCGACGGCGTCGAGATCCACTCGGCCAACAACTACCTGCTCGAGCAGTTCGTCCGCGATTCGACGAACACGCGCACCGACGCGTATGGCGGATCGATCGAGAACCGGCTGCGGTTTCCGCTCGCGGTGGTGAAGGCGGTCACGGACGTCTGGGGCGGCGGTCACCGCGTCGGCATCCGCCTCTCCCCGGCGACGACCGAGCCCGGCAAGACGCCCCTCGACAGCGATCCGCACGCGACCTTCGGCGCCTACGTCGATGCGCTGTCGAAGTTCGGCCTGCTCTACATCCACACCATCGAGGGCGTGACCCAGCAGACCCGCGACGTGCCCGACAGCGTCGACTTCCTCGACCTGCGGAAGCGCTTCTCGGGGGCCTATGTCGGCAACAACCAGTACACGCTGGAGCTGGCCGAGAAGGAGCTCGCGGATGGGCACGCCGACCTGTTCAGCTTCGGCCGGCCCTTCATCGCCAATCCCGACCTCGTGGGACGGCTGGCGTCCGGCGCCCCTCTCGCCGAGGCGCCGAAGCCGTACTGGTACGGCGGCGGTGCCAACGGCTACTCGGATTGGCCCGGCATGAACGGGCCGGTGGCGATCAAGCGCTGACGCTCGGACCCGGCGCGCTCACGGGGCGCGTCGGGCCGCACGCGAGAGGATCAGTGCTGCAGGATCTTCGACAGGAACTGCTGCGCGCGTTCGCTGCGCGGCTGGCCGAAAAAGTCGTCCTTGCGGGCGTCCTCGACGATCTCGCCGCGATCCATGAAGATGACCCGGTCGGCGACCTTGCGGGCAAAGCCCATCTCGTGGGTCACCACCATCATGGTCATGCCCTCCTTGGCGAGCTCGACCATCACGTCGAGCACCTCGCCGACCATCTCGGGGTCGAGCGCCGAGGTCGGCTCGTCGAACAGCATCACCACCGGGTTCATCGCCAGCGCGCGGGCGATCGCCACGCGCTGCTGCTGACCGCCGGAGAGCTGGCCGGGATACTTGTTGGCGTGCGCCGACAGGCCGACGCGGGCGAGCAGGTCGAGCCCCTTCTTCTTCGCCTCCTCGGCCGGGCGCTTCAACACCTTGCGCTGGGCGACGGTGAGATTCTCGGTGATCGAGAGGTGCGGAAACAGCTCGAAGTGCTGGAACACCATCCCCACGCGGGAGCGGAGCTTCGGCAGGTCGGTGGCCTTGTCGACGACCTTGGTGTCGTTGACCGTGATCTGGCCCTTCTGGATCGGCTCCAGAGCGTTGACGCACTTGATCAGGGTCGACTTGCCCGAGCCCGAGGGGCCGCACACCACCACGACCTCGCCCTTGGCGACCTGCGTGGTGCAGTTCGTCAGCACCTGAAAGTCGCCGTACCACTTGCTGACGTTGTCGATGGCGATCATCGGTGCGCCGGTCGCGAGCTTCGGCGACGGGCTCGACAGCGGGCCGGACTGCAGGCCGGCATCCGTCGGCGCGACGGAGCCGGGAGCGACGGGGGTCTTGGCGGTGGGGGCCGGCATCGGCGTCGAGGTCATAACGCGGTCCTTGTACGGCGATCAGCGGATGATGGCGACGCGGCGCTGCAGCCGGCGCACCAGGAACGAGGCCGAGAAGCACACGGCGAAGTAGACGACCGCGGCGAACAGGTACATCTCGACCAGGCGCCCGTCGCGCTGGGCCACTTTCGAGGCCGCCCCCAGGAAGTCGGTCAGCGACAGCACGTAGACCAGCGAGGTGTCCTGGAAGAGCACGATCGTCTGCGTCAGCAGCAGCGGCAGCATGTTGCGGAAGGCCTGCGGCAGCACGACGGTGATCATCGTCTGCGCGTAGGTCATGCCCAGCGCGTAGGCCGCCCCGGTCTGCCCCTTCGGGATCGACTGGATGCCGGCGCGCATGATCTCGGAGAAGTACGCCGCCTCAAACAGCGTGAAGGTGATGAGCGCTGAGGAGAAGGCGCCGACCTGGATCGGGCGCGAGGCGCCGGTGAGGTAGGCGCCGATATAGGGCACCAGAAAGTAGAACCAGAAGATCACCAGCACGAGCGGCAGGGAGCGCATCAGCTCGACATAGACCTTGGCCACGTGCTTGAGGCCGGGCACGCCCGAGAGGCGCGCCATCGCCAGGAGGGTCCCGAGGATGACGCCCATGCCGGCGGCGAGCGCGGTCAGGGTGACGGTGAAGACCATGCCCTGACCGAAGAGGTAGGGCAGCGATCCGAAGACGACGCCGAAATCGAAGTTCGAGAACATCAGCGCTGCCCGGGAACCGCCACGCTGCGCTCCAGGAGGGACGCGAGCAGGATGACGACGAGGTTGATGAGGACGTACAGGATGGTCGCCGCCGTGAACGCCTCGAACACCTGGAACGAGAATTCCTGCATCGAGCGCGCGCGGGCCGTCAGCTCGAGCAGGCCGATGGTGAGGGCGACGGAGGTGTTCTTGAGGTTGTTCAGGAACTCCGAGGTCATCGGCGGCAGGATGATCCGGTAGGCGTTCGGCAGCAGCACGTAGCGATAGGTCTGGTAGACCGTGAAGCCCATCGCGGTGCCGGCGAGGCGCTGGCCCCGGGGCAGCGACTGGATGCCGGCGCGGACCTGCTCGGCGACGCGGGAGGCGGTGAAGAACCCGAGGCAGACGACGCCGGTGTAAAATGGGGCGTTCGGCAGCTGCTTCAGCGCGTTGCCCCACGCCTGCGGCAGCACTTCCGGAAGCACGAAGTACCACAGGAACATCTGCACCAGCAGCGGGATGTTGCGGAACAGCTCGACATAGGCCGTGCCGACGGCATTGGCGCCCCTGGAGGGCAGCGTCCGCATCACGCCGATCAGCGAGCCGAGAAAGAAGGCGATGATCCAGGAGCAGAGCGCGGTCGCGATCGTCCAGACCAGGCCCGAGAGCAGCATGTCGGCGTAGGTGCCGGTGCCTTCGGGCGATTGTTCGAAGAAGATGCCCCAGTTCCAGTTGTAGTTCATCGCCCGCGCTTCACCGTTCTCGTTCGTTCGATCCGTGTCGCGGATCCCGGGCGGCAGTGCCGCCCGGGATCCGCCGGCTCAGGCTCAGTAGGCGGCCGGGTCGGCGCTGTCGCTCGGGCTCTTGAACTGCTTGGCCATCGCCTCGCTCATCGGAAGCTTGAGGTTGATGTTGCGCGGCGGGATCGGCTTCTCGAACCACTTGCTGTAGAGCGCCTTGCCCTCGGGGCTCTCGTACAAAGCCTTCGTCGCGGCATCCGCCACCGCCTTGAACGGCGCGTCGTCCTTGCGCAGCATGATGCCGTAGGGCTCGGGCTTCGACAGGGCTTCCGTCGAGATCTCGTAGGCGTCGGGGGTCTTGGAGCCTGCGACCAGCGAGGCGAGCAGCACGTCGTCCATCACGAAGGCGACGGCACGGCCGGTCTCGACCATCAGGAACGCCTCGGCGTGGTCCTTGGCGGGCAGGATCGTCAGGCCCATGCTCTTGGCGGTGTTGGCCTCGTTGATCTGCTTGATGTTCGTCGTGCCCGAGGTCGAGACCACGGTCTTGCCCTTGAGGTCGTCGATCGTGTGCAGCTTGGCGTCCTTCTTCGAGACGTAGCGCGTCGCCGTCAGGAAGTGGGTGTTGGTGAACGCCGCCTGCTTCTGGCGGTCGGCGTTGTTCGTCGTCGAGCCGCACTCGAGATCGATCGTGCCGTTGGCGATCAGCGGGATGCGGGTCGCGGAGGTGACCGGGTTGAGCTTCACCTCCATGCCCGGGAGCTTGAGCTCCTTCTTCACCGCCTCGGCGATCTTGAGGCAGATGTCCATCGCGTAGCCGACCGGCTTCTGGTCGCCGTCGAGGTAGGAGAACGGAACCGAGGAATCACGGTAGCCGATGGTGAGGGCGTTGGTGTCCTTCACCTTCTTCAGCGTGCCGGTCAGTTCCTGGGCCTGCGCGCCGGCGGAGACCACGGCCGCGCCGAGCGCGAGGGCGGCCACGATCCCGCGACGATCGAACTTGGATTGCGTCAAAACGAAACTCCCGAAACGAGCCGCACGAACATGGCGGCGTGTGGCGGACGCGCAGAAAGCGGCCGGCGCTGGCCGTGCCTCTGCAATGATGGTGCCGGAACGGGGGCGGGCGAAGCAAGCTTGGCCGATATGGTGGGGACAACTCTCGCGAGCATCGGGACCGGGTCGTCCCGCACCGTCGCCGGACCGGGACCGATTTCGGTCTCCGTCCGTGAGCGGTCTGCCCGCATGGAGCGAGGCCGTCGCGCGTCGGCGTTCACAGGTTCCACCCGGTTGTCGATCCGAACCTCGGAGCCGGGCAATTCCGCCCATGCACGGTGCAGTGTGCACGTTTCGTGAGCGGGCGCACCGGGAATCCGGGGTCCGGCGACGATTATGCCTGGAAAGCCGCCAATCTGTCTCGCCGCGTGGGCATGAAAGAGCCGCCCCGCGCGGTGCGGGACGGCTCGGACGCGGCATCGCGAGGACGCGCTACTTGGTCAGCTCGTTGCCGGCGTAATCGATGTTGCCGGCCGCGTTCTTCTTCCACTGGTACATCACGTAGTCGGGCTTCGTGATGTCGCCCTTCTTGTCGTAGGCGATCGGGCCGACGACGGTGTCGACAGGCTTGCCCTGGTGCAGCCAGTCCGCGAGCTTCTTGCCGTCGGTCGACCCGGTCTCGGACATGGCCTTGGCCAGCACCTGGACCGCGGCATACGAGTAGAGGGTGTAGCCCTCCGGATCGATGCCCTTCGCCTTGAAGCCGGCGAGCGCGTCCTTGGCGTTGGGGTTCTTGCGCGCGTCCGGCGGGAACGTCGTCAGCGTGCCCTCCGCCGCCGGCCCTGCGATCGCCACCAGCTCCTTGTCGACGAGGCCGTCGCCGCCCATCAGTGGCGCCTTCAGGCCCTGGTCGCTCATCTGGCGCAGGATCAGGCCGGCTTCGGTGTAGTAGCCGCCGAAGTAGACCACGTCGATCTTGGCGGATTTCAGCTTCGACACGAGCGCCGAATAGTCCTTCTCGCCCGGGTTGATGCCCTCGTAGATCGCGTCCTTGCCGCCCTTGGCCTTCAGCGCCTTCAGGGTCTCGTCGGCGAGGCCCTTGCCGTAGGGGGTCTTGTCGTGGACGAAGGCGATCTTCTTGCCCTTGAAGTGCGTCGCGAGATACTCGCCCGCGACCGCGCCCTGCTGGTCGTCGCGGCCGCAGGTGCGGAACACGTTCCAGAGGCCGCGCTCGGTGAACTTCACCGCCGTTGAGGCCGGCGTGACCTGGATGATGCCGGCGTCCTGGTAGACGTCGGAGGCCGGGATCGAGACGCCGGAATTGTAGTCGCCGACCACCACTTTCACGCCGTCGGAGGCGAACTTGTTGGCGACCGAGACGCCCTGCTTCGGATCGGACGCGTCGTCGCCGACGAGGACCGAGAACGTCGTGCCTTTCACCGCACCGGACTTGTTCAGGTCCTCGACGGCCTGGGTGGCGCCGTTCTTGAGCTGCGTGCCGATCGCGGCGCTGTTGCCCGTGATCGGTGCGGCGATGCCGAGCTTGACCTCGGCCGCCTGGGCCGCCGCGAGCATGGCACCGAGCCCGAGGCCCGCCAGTAGTAACGCTCTCATCTCAAATCCCCTTGGTTGTAATCTGAATTCGGACCGTCGGCGCCGGGCAAGAATCGTGCGCTCGGCACCCGCGCGCGCCGAATGCCATCACGGCCCGCCGGCCGCCGGCTCGCGTGTCCGCCACGTCAGCGGCGAAGTCCGCTCGTAGAGCCAGCGATACTGGGTCGTCATCTGCCGCGTCCGCGTCCAGCGGTAGCCCGCCGCGCCGACGATCATGACGACGATGGCGTCGACCGCATAGTATTGGGCTGACAAAAGCGTGCCGCCGAATAGCGCGAAGTGGATGAATCTCACCGCTGCCGCCACCGCGAGGAGCGCCGGCACGATCTGCCAGAACGGGCGCCATGCCTTGGCCAGGCCGCGGGCGGCCATCCACCCGGCCCAGCCGCCCATCGCGACGGTGACGAGGAGGAAGAGGCCGATCGACTCCTCTTCGTAGATCAGGCCCTGCATCGCGTCAGACCTCCACCGGGGCGCCGTGGCCGCCCTCGAGATAGGCGGCCTTGATCGCGGGGTCGGCGAGCAGCGCCCGGCCGGTGCCGCTCATGGTGATGCGCCCGTTGACCAGCACGTAGCCGCGATGCGCCAGCTTCAGCGCGTGGTAGGCGTTCTGCTCCACGAGGAAGATCGTCATGCCGTCGCGCCGGTTCAGGTCGCGCACCGCGTCGAAGATGCCCTTCACCACCAGCGGCGCGAGCCCGAGCGAGGGCTCGTCAAGCAGCAGGAGGCGCGGCCGGCTCATCAGCGCGCGGGCGATGGCGAGCATCTGCTGCTCGCCGCCGGACATGGTGCCGGCGCGCTGGATCAGCCGCTCCTTCAGGCGGGGGAACAGGGCGCAGACGCGCTCCAGGTCCTGGGCGAAGTACCGCCCGTCGTGGAGCGCGGCGCCCATCTGCAGGTTCTCGTGCACGCTCATGCGCGGGAAGACCCGGCGGCCCTCCGGCGACTGCGCGATCGCGAGCCGCGCGATCTCGTGGGTCGGCAGGCGGGTGATGTCGCGCCCGTCGTAGGTGATGGTGCCTTCGCGCGCCTGCGGCGCCCCGAAGATCGTCATCATCAGGGTCGACTTGCCGGCGCCGTTGGCGCCGATCAGCGTGACGATCTCGCCCTCGGTGACGTCGAGATCGACGCCGCGCAAAGCCGCGACGCTGCCGTAGTAGGTCGAGACGCCGCGCACCGCGAGCAGGGTCTTGGCCGGAGCCTTCCCGGCCGCGAGCGCCCGGGTCTCCTCCACGAGCACGTTGATCCCGGCGACGCTCAAGCCTCGACCTCCAGATGGGTGACGGTGAGGCCGACCTCCGCCTCGACGGCCTCGACCTCCTCGTCCTCGACGCCGAGATAGGCGGCGATGACGCGCGGGTCGGCTCGGACCTCGCCGGGGGTGCCGTCGGCGATCTTCACGCCGTAATCGAGCACGACGACGTGGTCGGAGATCTCCATCACCACGGACATGTCGTGCTCGATCAGCAGCACGGAGGTGTCGTGCGCGTCGCGGATGTGGCGCAGCAACGCGTTGAGCTCGCCCGATTCGCGCGGGTTGAGGCCGGCGGCCGGCTCGTCGAGGCAGAGCAGCACCGGCTCGGTGCACATCGCGCGGGCGATCTCGAGCCGGCGCTGGGCGCCGTAGGGCAGGTCGCCAGCGGGGTCGTCGGCCCGCTCGATCAGGCCGATGCGGACGAGCCACTCCTTCGCCCGCTCGATCGCCGCGGCTTCGGCCCGGCGGTAGACCGGCAGGCCGAGCAGCCCGAGCACGGTCATGCCCGACGCCCGCATCAGCGGCGCGTGCTGGGCGACGAGAAGGTTCTCCAGCACCGTCATCCCCTGGAACAGGCGGATGTTCTGGAAGGTGCGCGCGACCCGGCCGATCCGGTTCACGGCATGGTTCGGCAGGCGCTCCAGCAGATGCTTCGAGCCGTCGGCATGGGCGAGCGTCAGCATCCCCTCGGTCGGCTTGTAGAAGCCGGTGATGCAGTTGAAGACGGTGGTCTTGCCGGCGCCGTTCGGCCCGATCAGCGCGGTGATGTCGCCGCGATGGGCCTGGAACGACAGGTCGCCAACGGCCGTCAGCCCGCCGAAGCGCATGGTCAGGTGGTCGACGGTCAGCACGGCGTCGGCGCGGGTGGTCGGCTCGGTCATCAGCCGTGGCCCTCGCTGACATGCGCGCCCGAGATCGCGCGGCGCTCGCCCAGCGCCACCGAGGGCGTTCGCTCCGAGATCAGCCCGCGCGGGCGCCAGACCATCATCGCCACCATGGCGAGGCCGAACAGCAGCAGGCGGTACTCGTTCGGGTCGAAGCCCTGGCCGAAGATAGACTTCAGGAAGCCGAGGTTGCGCAGCATCTCGGGGCCGCCGACCATCGCCACCGCGGCGATGGCGACGCCGACCTGGCTGCCCATGCCGCCGAGCACCACGATCGCCAGGATGATCGCGCTCTCCAGGAAGTTGAAGCTTTCCGGGGAGATGAACCCCTGGCGCACGGCGAAGAACGAGCCGGCGAAACCGCCGAAGGCGGCGCCGAGGGCGAAGGCCGTCAGCTTCGTCGTGGTGGTGTTGATGCCGAGCGAGCGGCAGGCGATCTCGTCCTCGCGCAGGGCCTCCCAGGCGCGGCCGATCGGCAGCCGCCGCAGCCGCAGCGTCACGACGTTGGTGATCAGGGCGAGCGCGAGGATGAGGTAGTACAGGAACACGACCCGGTGCATCGAGTCGAAGGTCAGCCCGAAGCGGGCGGCGAACCCGTCCTCGCCCGCGGTGAAGGGGATGCCGAAGAAGGTCGCGCGCGGGATCGACGAGATGCCGGCGCCGCCGCCGGTGACGTCGACCCAGTTGATCAGGACGAGGCGGATGATCTCGCCGAAGGCCAGCGTCACGATGGCGAGGTAGTCGCCGCGCAGGCGCAGCACGGGGAAGCCGAGTAGCATGCCCCACAGGGCGGCGAACAGGCCCGCGAGCGGCAGGCAGATCCAGAACGACAGGCCGAAGGTGGTGGATAGCAGCGCGTAGGAGTAGGCGCCGACCGCGTAGAAGGCGACGTAGCCGAGATCGAGCAGGCCGGCGAGGCCGACGACGATGTTGAGGCCCCAGCCGAGCATCACGTAGGTGAGGATCAGGATGCCGAGGTCGATCCAGTAGCGTCCCTCCCCGAGGCTGCCGCTCGCGAGCGCGGCGACGACGGGCAGCGTCAGCGCCACGCCGATGAACAGCCACAGGGCCAGCATCGAGACCCGCTGCCCGGCATTCGGCAGGCCGGCGACGGCTTCCGTCGCCTGGGACCGCGACGGCCTGAGCGCGCGGCGGGCGTCGCGGCGCATCAGGACCAATCGCTGCGCGAGGCGGGCCAGGAAGATCGCGGCGCAGAGCCCGGCGACGAGAACCCAGCGCGGCGTCAGCTCGAGCCCGCCGGTGGGGCCGGCATCGGTCCGGAAGCTGACCACGGGCACGCAGAGCGCGAAGGCTCCGAGCGCGTAGAAGGCGGCATCCTTCAGGATGCCGGTGAGGCCGTCGGCCCCGCGGGTGGCAGCGGCCATCAGACCTTCTCGACCTCGGCGCGGCCGAGAATCCCCGACGGCATGAAGATGAGCACCACGGCGAGAATCGAGAACGCGGCCACGTCCTTGTACTCGATCGAGAAATAGGCCGACCAGAACGTCTCGATCAGCCCGATGATCAGGCCGCCCAGCACCGCGCCCGGCAGCGAGCCGATGCCGCCGAGCACCGCGGCGGTGAAGGCCTTCACGCCGGGCACGAAGCCGTCGGAGAAGGAGACCACGCCGTAATACATCAGGTAGAGCACGCCCGCGACGGCCGCGAGCGCGGCGCCGAGCACGAAGGTCAGCGAGATCGTGCGGTCGACGTCGATGCCCAGCAGCGCCGCCATCTTGCGGTCCTGCTCGCAGGCACGCTGCGCCCGGCCGAAGGGCGTGCGCTGGACGAGGTACCAGAAGCCGGTGAGCAGCACCGCGGTCACCGCCATGATCAGGCACTGCTTGTAGGACAGGAACACCTGGAACCCGTCGGTCTCGAACAGGGTGATGCCGCCCGAGAGCATCGGCGGCAGCGGCTTGTTGCGCGCGCCCTGCGTCACCTGGACGAAATTCGAGAGGAAGATCGAGACCCCGATCGCCGAGATCAGCGGCGCCAGCCGGAACGACCCGCGCAACGGCCGGTAGGCGACCCGCTCGATCGCCCAGCCCCAGAGCGCGGTCAGCACCATCGAGACGACGAGCACGATCAGGAAGGCCAGGGCGATTGAGGAGACGCCGAGCCAGGCGGTGAGGATCAGGAAGCCGATCAGTGCGATGAAGCTCGACACCATGAAGACGTCGCCGTGCGCGAAGTTGACCATGCCGATGATGCCGAACACCATCGTGTAGCCGATCGCGATCAGGCCGTAGATCGACCCGAGCGTCAGCCCGTTGATCAACTGCTGTACGAAGACATCCATCGCGTGTCCGTCTCTCTCGCCCGCGGCCGGCGGCGCATGGCGTATGGGGCAAGGCCGGGCAGGGCAAGTCCCGAACCGGCAGATCCCGGACGCGCAAGTCCCGTACCGCACGAGCGGCGCCGCCGCCACACCGTGCGACGCCCCTCAACCGCAACCGGCCGCGCCCGTGCCGGAGCATAGCCCTCGGCGCGACGAAAACGCCACGCCGGAAAATCCAATCCCCGCGAAAAACAAAAGTCGCGGACCCACGGATTAAACCGTCCTGGCCGCTTGCGCATGGCGCGCTTCCTGCTTCACATTCGTTAACGCGAAGTCTCGTGCCGGCTCGCTTTCGCCCAGGAGTTCCCGATGACAGGTTCGCGGCTGACCACCTTGATCTTCGTCGGGATGCTGCTCGGCATCGTCGTCGGATACCTGTGCAGCATCACCTGGCCGGACCCGCAGACCTCCAAGGAGATCGCCGGCTACATCGCGCTGATCAGCGACATCTTCCTGCGGCTGATCAAGATGATCATCGCCCCGCTCGTGTTCTCGACGCTCGTCGTCGGCATCGCCCATCTCGGCGACACCGCCAGCGTCGGCCGCGTTGGCGGCAAGGCGCTGCTGTGGTTCGTCGGCGCCTCGTTCTGCTCGCTGATGCTCGGCCTCGTGCTCGTCAACATCATGCAGCCCGGCCACAACCTGAACCTGCCGCTGCCCGACGTCGGCGCCGGCACCGGCCTCAAGGCGGCCTCGCTGTCGCTGAAGGAGTTCGTCACCCACCTCGTGCCCAAGAGCGCAGTCGAGGCGATGGCCAACAACGAGATCCTGCAGATCGTCGTGTTCTCGATCTTCTTCGGCGTGGCGCTCGCCGCGCTCGGCGAAAAGGGCGCGTTCCTGGCCAAGGGCATCGAGGGCCTCGCCGACGTGATGCTCAAGGTCACCGGCTACGTGATGCTGTTCGCCCCCGTCGCGGTGTTCGCGGCGATCGCGGCGACGATCACCACGCAGGGCATCGGCGTGCTGGTGACCTACGGCAAGTTCCTGGTCGAGTTCTACATCGGGCTGGGCGTGCTCTGGGGCGCGCTCATGGGCGTCGGCTTCCTGCTGCTCGGCGGAGCCGGGATCAAGCGGCTGTTCAACCTGATCAAGGAGCCGTTCGTGCTCGCCTTCTCGACCGCGTCGAGCGAGGCGGCCTACCCGAAGATGCTGACCAACCTCGAGCAGTTCGGCGTGCCCAACCGCATCACCTCGTTCGTGCTGCCGATGGGCTACTCGTTCAACCTCGACGGCTCGATGATGTACTGCACCTTCGCGGTGATGTTCATCGCGCAGGCTTACAACATCCCCCTCACCTGGGGTCAGCAGCTGACGATGCTGTTCCTGCTGATGGTGACCTCGAAGGGCATGGCCGGCGTGCCGCGCGCCTCGCTCGTCGTGATCTCAGCGACGCTGACGCAGTTCAACATCCCCGAAGCCGGGCTGCTGCTGATCATCGGCATCGACCAGTTCCTCGACATGGGCCGCTCGGCCACCAACGTGCTCGGCAACAGCATCGCCACCGTGGCCGTCGCCAAGTGGGAGGGGCAGCTCTCGACGAGCGACCAGCGCCTCGACCACGTCGGCGCCGTGGCGGCTGCCGAGTAGGCGGTCGTCCGATCCGGGGCCGGCCGCCGGTCCCGATCCCTTCCCGCTGCCCGGATCAGGAGTTTCGCGATGGCGTCAGGCACGGTGACGGCGGCGTTGGCGGCGGGGCTGCTGGCGATCGCGGGGCCTGCGGGCGCGGTCGACGTTCTCACCGGCTCCCTGAAGACCATCGCCGCGAAGGGCGAGGTGGTGATCGGCTATCGCACCAGCTCGGTCCCGTTCTCCTTCGTCGAGGGCAAGCAGGCCGACGGCAGCCCGCGCCCGATCGGCTACGCGATCGACCTCTGCGGCGAGATCGTCGACGAGATCGGCCGCGAGACCGGACGCACCGACCTGAAGGTGCGCTACGAGCCGGTGACCTCCGAGACGCGGTTCGCCGCGGTGTCCGGCGGCAAGGTCGATCTCGAATGCGGCTCCACCACCGCCAACGCCGAGCGCCGCCGCACGGTCGCGTTCTCGCCGGTGACCTTCATCAGCGCGACGAAGCTCCTCGTGGCCCGGGCCTCGCCGATCGCGTCCTATCGCGACCTCGGCGGCAAGAAGGTCGTGGTCACCGCCGGCACCACCAACGAGGCCGCCGTCCGCGACATCCTCGCCAAGCTCAAGCTGCAGGCCGAGATTCTGAGCGGAAAGGACCACGCGGAATCCTACGCCATGGTCAAGGACGGCCGCGCCGACGCCTTCGCCACCGACGACATCCTGCTCTACGGCCTGATCGCCAACGATTCCGCCGATGGCGCGAAGTACACGGTGCTGCCGGACAAGCTGTCGTTCGAGCCCTACGGCATCATGTTCCGCAAGGACGACCCGGAGCTGGCGGGCGCCGTCGCCGCGACCTTCGCGCGGCTGGCCGAAAGCCGCGAGCTGCGCTGGACCTACGAGCGCTGGTTCCTCAAGCGCCTGCCGAACGGCGAGCGGCTGAACGTGCCGATGTCCAACGACCTGCACACCAGCTTCCAGCTGATCGGGCTGGAGGATTGAGGTCGGTCGCTGAGGGTTGGTTGCCGCAATTGCCCGTGGCCGATGACCGATAGGCCGGCCCGGCGATAGGCAGGGCTTACTATAGAACGTCGTTTTCCACCACGCCCCGTCATCCCGGGGCGCCGCAGGCGAGCTCGGGATCCTGAACCGCAGGTCGTGCTTCAGCTTGCGCCATCGGCGGCTCTGGATCCCGGGTTCCGCAACGCAGCCCCGGGATGACGGAGCGTGGTGGATCCAAGCGGAGCCCTGCCTTGCCCGACGACGCACGTCCCGGCGCGACGCAAGCTCACCCCTGCCCGGCCTCGGCCTTGCGGTACTCGCGCCCGTGCTCGCAGTAGCCCTCGACGATGCGCACCATCATCGCGCGCTTGTCGGCATCGAGCGGGCCGAGGATGCGGGCTGGGCGGCCGCCCCAGAGATAGCCGCCCTCGAGCAGCTGGCCGGGATCGGTGGTGGCCCCTGCGGCGAGCATGACGTCGTCGGCGATCACCGTGCCGGGCGCGACCGTCGCGCCGATGCCGATCAGCGAGCGGGCGCCGATGCGGCTGTCGCCGATGCGGACGTTGTGGCCGATCGTGGTGTCGCGGCCGATGACGACGCCCTCCCCTCGGGTGCGGATCACCGTGTTGTCCTGGATGTTGGTGTCGGCGCCGACCACGATCGGCCCGACCTCGGCATGGAGGTCGCACGAGAACAGCACGCTCGATCCGGCGCCGAGCCCGACGCGGCCGCGGATGCGGGCCGTGCTGGCGACGTAGACCGTCTCGTCGACCTCGGGCGGGTCGCCGGCGGCGACCGCGGCCGGATCGCCCGCGGCCTCGCGCAGGCGCTCGGCGCGCTCGTCGATCTCGGCCCGATCGATCGGGCGCTGCGGCTTGGCCGGGCTGCCGGCGTAGACGAAGCCGCCGGCGAGCTGGGTGCGCGGAAACACCGTCGCGCCGGCCTCGATCACGACGCCGTCGCCGACGCTCGCCCCGTCGAGGATCACCACGTCGTCCTCGATCACCACGTCGGACCCGACCGTGCAGGCATGAACCACGCTGTTGCGCCCGACCGTGACCCGGTCGCCGACGCGGGTGCCGTGGGTGAAGGTCGCGATGTGGACGGTGGAGCGGTGGCCGAGCCAGAACCGGTCGCCGAGCGTCACCGGCTGCCCGTCGGCGCGGATCACGCCGTCGTCGCCGATCCAGGCCTGGCTGCCGAGGCGGACGGCGCCGATCGCCGTGCTGCCGCGCCCGCACCAGACGGGGCGGCTCGCGAATTCCGGCAGGACGCCATCGTAGGGCAGGATCAGTTCAGGCGTCACGTCTTCGTCCTTCGGCGCGGATCGGCCGCCCCCCGCGGGGAGCGGGCCGATATGCCATATAGGCGCAGGCGGTGGCCGAGTCAGGCGCAAGCGTGTTTCGTCGTCACGCCGCCGTCACCCGCGTCGCCGCGATGAGAGACCGATGCCCGCTGCTTCCCTGCCCTCCGTCAGCATCCAGGCCGAGCCCTTCGACGTCGCCGCCGAGATCGACGCGCTGAACGCGCGGCTCGCCGGTCGCGCCGGCGCGGTCGTCACCTTCACCGGCCTGTGCCGCGACGAGGGCGGCCGGCTGACGGCGCTGGAGCTCGAGCATTATCCCGGCATGGCCGAAGCCGAGATCGGGCGCGTGGCGGCGGCGGCCGAAGCGCGCTGGCCGCTCCAGGCGGTCCGGGTGATCCATCGCTACGGCCGCGTCGCGCCGGGCGCGGGCATCGTGCTGGTGCTGACCGCATCGAGCCACCGCGTCGCGGCCTTCGAGGCGGCGAGCTTCCTGATGGACTACCTCAAGACGCGCGCCCCGTTCTGGAAGCGCGAGCATCTCGTCGACGGGACCACCGGCGGTTGGGTCGAGGCGGCGGAGGCGGACGACGCGGCGGCCGCGCGCTGGGCCGCGATCCTCGGTGCAGAGGCGGCGCCCGAGGGTTGACCCGGGCGACGCGGGGGCGCTCGTGAGCGCCGACGCCGCACCAGTTTCGAAGGACGACATGGCCGAACCCAAGACCGAAGCGTTCGCCGGGCCCGTCGGCCCCTGGCGAGGGACGCTGCCGCTCGCCGCATCCGGCATCGCGGTGGTGTCGTTCGTGGCGCTGCTGGCGCTGGCCTGGATGTCGGTGGCGACGCTGTTCCTGGTCTTCGCCGGGGTGCTCCTCGGCGTCTTCCTCGACGGGCTGACCCGTGGCCTCGGCCACGTCCTCCCCCTGCCCCGCGGCCTGCGGCTGACGATCGCCAGCCTCGCGGTCGCGGCGGCGGCCATCGGCCTGATCGGCTTCGGCGGCGCGACCGTGGTGCAGCAGGGGCGCGACCTCGGCCAGACGATCAAGAGCCAGGCGGGCACGGTCACGTCGTGGCTGTCGTCCTACGGCATCGACCTGCCGATCCTCGACTCCGTCGGCGGGCCGGACGGCAAGGGCAAGGACGAGAAGCCCGCGCCCAAGGACGACGACAAGAAGCCGGAAGGCCTCGGCGGCCTCGCCTCGAGCGCGATCAAGAGCCCGGGCTCGCTCCTGTCGGATGCGGGCAACGTTCTGGGCCCGGCGGCGGCGGTGATCATCGGGCTGTTCAGCGCGCTCGGCAACGTGCTGGTGATCGTCTTCCTCGGCCTGTCCTTCGCCGCCGATCCGGCGAGCTACCGCGACGGGGTGCTGCGCTTCATCCCGCCCAGGAAGCGCGATCGCTGGTCGAAGGTGCTCGACGGGGCCGGCGAGACCCTGCGGCATTGGCTGTTCGGCCAGCTCATCACGATGACGGTGATCTTCCTGTGCATTTGGGGCGGCCTCGCCTTCCTCGGCATCGGCGGCTCGCTGATTCTCGGGCTCCAGGCCGGCCTGCTGGCCTTCGTGCCGACGGTGGGTCCGCTCGTCGCCGGCGTGATCATCCTGTTGGCGAGCCTCGCCTCGGGGGCGAACGCGCTGCTCGGCGCGCTGGGCGTCTACCTGCTGGTGCAGTGCCTGGAGAGCTACGGGCTGACGCCGTTCATCCAGAAGCGCGCCCTCGACATCCCGCCGGCGACGATCTTCGCCGGGCAGCTCGTGCTCGGCGTGATCTTCGGCCTGTGGGGCATCGCGCTGGCCCTGCCGATGATGGCGGTGATCAAGGTGCTGCTGGAGCAGCTCTACGTCGAGGACACGCTCGGCGAGGACGCCACCGTCTGACGCGCTGTGGGCGCTCTACCGTTCCAGGGCGCTTTCGATCATCGCGGCGACGGCGAGGGCCCGCCCGTCGTCGCCGAACCGGGCGATCACCTGCACGCCGACGGGCAGTCCGTCCCCCGGCACCGGCACGTTCACGCAGGGCACACCCATCAGCGTCCACAGGCGGTTGAAGCGGGCGTCGCCCGTCGAGGCCAGCGTCCGCGGCGCGAAGCCGGGGGCCGAATAGGTCAGGATCGCGTCGAAATCCGAGAACAGCGTCTTCAGCAGGCGCCGCGCCCGGTGCGCCTTGCGGCGGGCGTCGTCGTAGGCGGCCGCGTCGAGCCCCTGCGCGGCGTCGAGCTGCGGACCGAGCCGCGGGCTCAGGGCGTCGCGATGGTGGGCGTATTCCCAGGCCAGCGCCTGGCGCGCCTCGAAATCCTGGATCGTCCCGTGGCTCTCGAACGCCGCGGCGAACTCCGCCGGCAGCGCGAAGTCGCGCACCAGCGCGCCCGCGCGCTCGGCCGCCTGCCGCGCACGGTCGAGCGCTCCTTGCGCCTCGGGCGCCGGGGCTTCGGCGTAGTCCTGCGTCACGACCATGACCCGCGGCGTGCCGGGCGCGGTGCCGCCGAGGTCGATCGCCGGACGGCCGGCGATCAGCGCCAGCGCGTGGGCGACGTCGCCGATGCCGGCCCCGAACAGGCCGAGCGTGTCGAGCGCCCACGAGAACGTCTTCACGCCCACCGTCGGCAGCAGCCGGAACGACGGCTTGATCGCGGCGCAGCCGCAGAAGCTCGCCGGCCGGATCACCGAGCCGCCGGTCTGGGTGCCGAGGGCCAGCGGCAGCATCCCGGCCCCGACCGCGGCGGCGGAGCCCGCCGAGGAGCCGCCGGGCGTGTGGTTCGAATCGTGCGGGTTCGTGGTCTCGGTCGGGTCGACGCTGGCGAAGGGCGAGGTCGTGGTCTTGGCCAGCGCCACCGCGCCCAGCGCCTTGAGCCGCATGACGATGGCGGCGTCGGCCTTCGGGCGCCAGCCGTCGTAGATCGGCGAGCCCATCTGCGTCGGCATCGCGGCGGTGTCAATGATGTCCTTGACGCCCACCGCGATCCCGGCGAGCGGCCCGGCATCGGTGACGGCGGGCGCGGCATCGGTTACGACGGTGGCGCGCACCACCGGATCGCGCGCGAGGATCGCCTCCTGCGACAGGCGGATCGCGCCCTCCGGCGTGAGGGTGCCGGCTTCGATGCGGCGGCGCAGGTCGACCAACGAAAGCATCACGCGTCCTTGACTTGAGGGCCCTTCGCGAAGGCCACCGGTTCCGGGGCGGGTCCGACGACGACCGCCGCGGGCGCCGGTGCAGGTTTCGTGCGCGGATGCGCGAAGGCCCGGCCGGCGGTGCCCGGGGCGTAGCATGCGCAAGGCCCCGCCGCGACGGCGGCAGCGTTAGCATCGCGTTTACGCGTCCGTGATCATTCTCCGCGTCATGTGGCGTAGCGTTCTCGCATTCTCCGCCCTTGCGCTGTTCGGCGCGGGGCTCACCGGCTGTGCGATCAACAAGTTTGAGCGCCGCGACGCCTGGCGCGACCAGGCGGAGCAGGTGTGCCTGGCCAAGAAGCTCGTCGAGCCGACCGAGTTCGTCGTCCCGTCCAAGGAGATCGACGGGCCCGGCCCCTGCGGCATGACGCAGCCGTTCCGGGTGACGCGGCTCGGCGGCGGCGCCGTGGTCCTGAAGCAGCGCATGACGCTCGGCTGCCCGGCGCTCGCCGAAGCCGAGGCCTGGCTCGCCGACACGATCCAGCCCGCGGCGAACCTGTATTTCGGCCAGCCGGTCGCCGAGATCAACGCCGGCTCCTACGCCTGCCGCGGGCGCAACAACCAGGTCGGCGCCAAGCTGTCCGAGCATTCCTTCGGCAACGCCATCGACGTGATGTCGTTCAAGCTCGCCGACGGCTACGTCATCACCGTCAAGGGTGGCTGGCGCGGCACGGAGGCCGAGCAGGGCTTCCTGCGCGAGGTCTTCATCGGGGCCTGCCAGCGCTTCACCACCGTGCTGGCGCCCGGATCCAACGTGTTCCACTACGACCACATCCACGTCGACCTGGCGCGCCACGACCCGCGCGGGCTGAAGCGGATCTGCCAGCCGCTGATCAAGTTCACGCCACAGCTCGGCTCGGACAGCCCGCGGCCGATGTCCCGCCCCCGCCCGCCCGAGCGCCAGCCGGCGCCGCCGCAGGCCCCGGTGGATATCGAGGAGGACGATCCCTACGGCGCGCCGCCGATGTCCCGGGCCGCCAGCCCGACACAGGTCGCCCGCGCGCCCGCCCGGCCGGCGGCGCCCTCGGCCTACGCCTCGGCCCCGGCGCCGCGCCCGCTTCCGTCACGTCCCGCGCCCCGCGTCGCGGCGGCCTTGCCGGAGGAGGACGTGGGTGGCGGTTCCGAGGAGCCGCTCTCGCTCGCCGCGCCCGGGCTGGCGTCGGGGCCGATCTACTGAGCGTCACCCGGCCGGCGGGTGTGCCTCCCGTGCGCCACCGGCCCGCGAAAGCGTGGCCGGACGGGTCGTCCGGCTTGACTTGAGCGTGCCCCGGGCCATCGTCCCCGGATGCAGGACAACACGCGGAAAGCACCCGCCATGCGCTCGAACGCCGTCTCCGTCGCTTTGGGCGTCGGCCTCATCCTCGCCGGCTGCCTGCAGCCGGCCTTCGCCCGCTCGGCGCGGGAGGACATCGAGCCTTCCGAGGAGCGCGCCTTCCCCTTCGACGCCAACATCCCGGCCTGCCAGGATTCGAGCGTGCTGGAGAAGGTCTCGACGCAGTTCGCCGAGAAGGAGGCGAAGTTCTGGAACTCGTCCCTGACGATCGTAGCCTACGACACGATCGAGCGGACGGCGTGGCGACCGTGGGGCCTCGATTTCATCCCGCGTCGATTCTGCACCGCGACCGCGACCACCTCGGACGGCGTCCGCCGCAAGGTCGACTACTCCGTGCGCGAGAGCCTCGGCATCATCGGCGCGACCTGGGGCGTCGAGCTCTGCGTCCACGGCCTCGACCGCGACCTGAGCTACGCCTACGCCACCGCCTGCCGCATGGCGCGCCCGTGACGCGTGCCGGCCTCGCCCTGGCGGCCCTGCTGGCCGCCGGAAGCGCGCAGGCGCAGGACTACGGCGGCTTCGGCCGCGGCAACGACACGTCCGGCGGCTTCGACTTCTACGTCCTGGCCCTGTCCTGGTCCCCGACCTACTGCGAGACCGCCGGCCAGCGCGACGACCGCCAATGCGCCGCCGGGCGCGGCCTCGGCTTCGTCGTGCACGGGCTGTGGCCGCAATACACCCGCGGCTACCCGCAGAACTGCTCGGCCGTGCAGCGCTCGCCGACGCCGCAGGCCATGGAGGTCGCCGGCCAGGTCTACCCGAGCGAGGGGCTCGCCCGCTACGAGTGGCGCAAGCACGGCACCTGCTCCGGCCTCGACCCGACCGCCTACTTCAACGCCGCCCGCACCGCGCGTCTGGCGGTGACCATCCCCGACGACCTCAAGACCTCGGGTTCGGAGCGCCGCCTGGCGCCGATCGGGATCGCGCGGCAGTTCGTGACCGCGAACCCCGGCTTGCGGCCTGACATGATGGCGGTGTCCTGCGCCCGCGGGCAGCTCCAGGATGTGCGGATCTGCTTCACCAAGGACCTGCGCGGGTTCACCGCCTGCCCGGAGGTCGCGCGCGGCAATTGCCGCGCGCCCGAGATCACGGTCGGCGCCGCGCGCTGAGCCTTTTCGGCGGATTCGGGGTCCGACGGCTGGACCCGGGCCGCCGGATCCGCTTGATCGTCCGTCATGAACTATCGCCACGCCTTCCATGCCGGCAACTTCGCGGACGTGCTCAAGCACCTCGTGCTGACGCGGGTGCTCGCGCATCTCGGCCTCAAGCCGGCGCCCTATCGGGCGATCGACACCCATGCGGGCCTCGGCTTCTACGACCTCACCGCGGACGAAGCCGGGCGCACCGCCGAGTGGGTTGACGGCTGGGGACGCCTCGACGACCCCTTTCCGCAGGCCGTGGAGGACCTGCTCGCCCCCTACCGCACCGCGGTCGCCGCGGTCCGGGCGCGCCACGGCGCCACCACCTATCCCGGCTCGCCGGCGCTGATCCGCGAGTTCCTGCGGGCCGAGGACCAGGGCGTGTTCGTCGAGCTGCATCCCGAGGACCACGCGGTGCTGCGCGAGCGCTTCAACGGTCACGCCCGCACCAAGGTGCTGCACCTTGACGGCTGGACCGCCCTCAACGCGATGATCCCGCCGCCCGAGCGCCGCGGGCTCGTCCTGATCGACCCGCCCTACGAGGTGCCGGGCGAGGTCGACCGGCTCGGCGCCCATCTGGCCCGGGCGGTGGCGAAGTGGCCGACCGGCGTGTTCCTGGCCTGGTACCCGATCAAGAACCTCGCCGCCGTCGACCGCATGGTCGCCGCGCTGGACGGCGCCCTGACCCGCCCGGCGCTACGGCTCGACCTCATGATCGACCGGCCCGACGACACGCGGCTCACCGGCAACGGCCTGATCGTGGTCAACCCGCCCTGGCGCCTGGCGGAGGAAGCCGCGCTGTTCATGCCGGCCCTGGCCGAGCGCCTGGCCCGCGGCGCGTACGGCGCGTTTCGCTGCGAGGCGATCGGGACGGTTGCTTGAAGTCCGTCGGATCCGCCCCGCATCCGAGACCACACCTCATCCCGAGGTGCCGCAGCGACGCGGAACCCTCCAAGGCGCCCTCCAGAGGCCGCCGAGCGGTCCGGAGGCCTCCTTTGAGGACCGATCGCGCGGCTACCTCAGGATGAGGAGGAAGATGGGATCGACAGGCATCGACCTCACGCATGCGCCAGGATCGCCAGCAGCAGCAATGCGATGATGTTGGTGATCTTGATTGCCGGGTTCACCGCGGGGCCGGCGGTGTCCTTGTAGGGGTCGCCGACGGTATCGCCGGTGACGGCCGCCTTGTGCGCGTCCGAGCCCTTGCCGCCGTGATGGCCGTCCTCGATGTACTTCTTCGCGTTGTCCCAGGCGCCGCCCCCCGAGGTCATCGAGATCGCCACGTAGAGGCCGGTGAGGATCACGCCGAGCAGGCTCGCGCCGACCGTGGCGAAGGCCTGGGACTTGCCCGCGACGAGCTGGATCGCGAAGAACAGCACGATCGGCATCAGCACCGGCAGCAGCGAGGGCACGATCATCTCGCGGATCGCCGCCCGCGTCAGCATGTCAACGGCGCGGCCGTAATCCGGCCGGTCGGTGCCGGCCATGATCCCCGGCTTCTCCCGGAACTGGCGGCGGACCTCCTCGACCACGGCGCCGGCCGCCCGGCCCACGGCCGTCATCGCCATGCCGGCGAACAGGAACGGGATCAGCCCCCCGATCAGCAGGCCGACGACGACGTAGGGGTTGGACAGCGAGAAATCCACCGTGACGCCCTTGAAGAAGCGGTACTGCGTGTCGCTGGCGTTGGCGATGAAGTAGTCGAGGTCCGAGGTGTAGGCGGCGAACAGCACCAGCGCCCCGAGGCCGGCCGAGCCGATCGCGTAGCCCTTGGTGACCGCCTTGGTGGTGTTGCCGACGGCGTCGAGGGCGTCGGTGGACTTGCGGACCTCGGAGGGCAGGCCCGCCATCTCGGCGATGCCGCCGGCATTGTCGGTGACCGGACCGAAGGCGTCGAGCGCCACGATGAAGCCGGCGAGCGCCAGCATCGCCGTGACCGCGATGGCGATGCCGAACAGCCCCGCCAGCGCATAGGTGGAGATGATGCCGCCGACGATCACGAGGGCCGGAAGCGCCGTCGATTCGAGCGAGACCGCGAGGCCCTGGATCACGTTGGTGCCGTGCCCGGTGACCGAGGCGTCGGCGATCGACTTCACCGGGCGGAAGTTCGTGCCGGTGTAGTACTCGGTGATGACCACGATCAGCGCGGTGATCGCGAGGCCGATCACCGCGCAGCCGAGCAGGCCGCCCGACGTGAAGCTGACGCCGGTGGAGGTGGTGAAGCGCGTCGCGAAACCGCCGAACAGGGCGAGGTTGACGGCGGCGATGGCCCCGACCGAGAGCACGCCCGCGGTGATCAGGCCCTTGTACAGCGCCCCCATGATCGACTGGTTCGACCCGAGCCGCACGGCGTAGGTGCCGGCGATCGAGGTGAGGATGCAGGCCGAGCCGATGGCCAGCGGATAGATCATCATCGCCTCGAGCACGTTGCGGCCCGCGACGTCGACCTGCCCGCCGAAGAAGATCGCCGCGAGCACCATCGTGGCGACGACGGTGACGGCGTAGGTCTCGAACAGGTCGGCCGCCATGCCGGCGCAATCGCCAACGTTGTCGCCGACGTTGTCGGCGATGGTGGCGGGGTTGCGCGGGTCGTCCTCTGGGATCCCCGCCTCGACCTTGCCGACGAGGTCGCCGCCGACGTCGGCGCCCTTGGTGAAGATGCCGCCGCCGAGGCGGGCGAAGATCGAGATCAGAGAGGCGCCGAAGCCGAGCGCGACGAGCGCGTCGATGACCTCGCGGCTGGCCGGCGGCAGGCCGGCCCCGCGGGTGAGATAGAGGTAGTAGAAGGCGACGCCGAGCAGCGCGAGCCCCGCGACCAGCATGCCGGTGACGGCGCCCGACTTGAACGCGACCTCGAGGCCGCCGCCGAGCGACGTCGAGGCCGCCTGCGCCGTGCGCACGTTGGCACGCACCGAGACGTTCATGCCGATGAAGCCGGCCGCCCCGGACAGGACCGCGCCGATGAGGAAGCCGATGGCGACCTTGATCCCGAGGAAGAAGGCCAAAGCCGCGAACAGCACGACGCCGACGAGGCCGATGGTGGCGTATTGGCGCTTGAGGTAGGCCTGCGCGCCCTCGGCGATCGCGGCGGCGATCTCCTGCATGCGCTGCGTGCCGGCGTCCCGTCTCATCACGTCGTTGATCGTCACGATGCCGTAGGCGACGGCGCACAGCCCGCCCAGGATGATCAGCAGCAAAGCGGTCATGCACCCGTCCCTTGTTCTCGTGATGCCTGGCGTCGGCTTGATGTTGTCGAGCTTGGCCCTTGGGCCTGGACGAACGACTCGGATTCGGCATTCCTTCCCAGAAGTGCGAGACTTGATTGCCAAACTTCGCGGTCGAGCGCAAACGCCACTTTTGTATTTCGACACGAGATCTTGCTGCAACGCAGCAATGAGCATTGAATTCTGATTTGCGGCCGGACCGCTTATCGTTGGCCGGGTTTTGCGCGTGGCCCGATCCGGACGGCGCGGTGCGCGGCGGGATGCACGTTTACCGGCCGTTAACTATGACGAACACTACCTTCGGTTGCATCAATGAAGGGTGCTCGACGATGAGTGGCGATCAGGCGACGAAGCTCGCAGCGACGATCGAGGTGCTGACGAACGCGGTGCAGTTCCTGGTGGCGGAACGCGTCAGCATGCAGCCGCCGTCCGTGCACGGCGCGCTGCTTCAGGTCCTCCAGCGCTCGCTCTCCGCCCCGGCGGAGCGGGACGATGCGCATCCCGGCGGCACGGCGGTACAGCGGGCCGACCTCGCCCATTGGACGCCGGTCATCGCCGCCACCCTCATCGACGACGTCCGGCGCCAGCTCGGCCGCGAGGCCGAGGGTTTGCCGCACGACGCGGCGCCTCAGGTTCGGACGGTCTCCGAGACCTTCTCAGAAATGGCTGAACGCGCCCGCCGCGAAAACGCGCGTGGCTCCGTCGACACCTTGAAAGCCGGGCCGTCCGCTGCCTGAGGCGACGGTGCCGAGGACCGCGACCGGCACGCCCGCGAGCGAAGCCGCCTGGCGGAACGCGTCGAGGTCGTCGGGCGCCACGGTGCAGAGGATCTCGTAATCGTCGCCGCCGGTGACGGCGACGTCGAGCAGGTCGGGCCTCCCATCGACGACGCGGGCGGCGGCTTGCGAGAGCGGGACCGTCGCGGTGTCGATCGTCGCCGTCGCGCCGGCACCGGCCAGCATCTTGGCGAGGTCGCCGGCGAGCCCGTCGGACACGTCCATCGCCGCGGTCGCGAAGCGCAGCACCGCGTCGGCGAGGGCCAGCCGCGGCCGCGGGTGCAGGTAGCGGTCGGCCAGATGGCTGCGCGATGCGCCATCAAGCGCCCGGACCCATTCGGCATCCGGCTCGAGCCGCATCCGCAGGCCGAGCGCCGCGTCGCCGATGGTGCCGCTGACGCAGATCCGGTCGCCGACCCGCGCCGTGGTACGGCGCACGATGCGCCCCGCGGGGACTTCGCCGATCGCGGTGATGCCGATCAGCGCCGGACCGCCCGACCGCACCGTGTCGCCGCCGAGCAGCGGGCAGCCGGACGCCCGGCTCGCCTGCCCGAGCCCTTCGGCGAAGGCGGCGAGCCACGCCTCGGTCCAGTCCGCCGGCAAAGCCAGCGTGAGCAGGAAGCCGCAAGGCGCGGCGCCCTTGGCGGCGATGTCGGAGAGGTTCACCCCGAGCGCCTTGCGCGCGAGCGAGCCGGGTGGGTCGTCGGGAAAGTAGTGGACGCCGGAGACGATCGCGTCGGCGGTGAGCACGAGGTCGTGGCCGGGGCTCGGCGCGAGGCTCGCCGCATCGTCGCGCAGGCCGTCGGCGCCGGGGCCGGCGAGCGGCGCGAAGTAGCGCGCGATGAGCGCGTCCTCGGTCGGGCGCGATGCGCTCACCGGACGCTCACCCCTGCTTGGCGCCGGCCAGTTCCGCCGCGCGGGTCTGGCGCGCGACCTTGTCGAGGACGGCGTTGACCATGCCCGGCTCGTCGCCGGTGTAGAAGCTGTGGGCGACGTCGACGTATTCCGAGATGGCGGCGCGGGCCGGAACGTCGCGGCGGAACATCAGCTCGTAGGTGCCGGCGCGCAGGATGGCGCGCAGCACCACCTCGATGCGCTTGAGCGGCCAGCCCTGGCTCAGCGCCTGGTCGATCTGCGGATCGATCGCGCGCTGCTCCTCCACCACGCCGCGCAGCAGGTCGCGGAAGAAGGCCGGCTCGGCCGCCGGGTGCAGCACGCCGTCGATCTCCTTGCCGAGCCAGAAGGTCTCGAACTCGGCGAGCGCGTCGAGCACGCCCTTGCCGGAGATCTCCATATCGTAGAGCGCCTGCACCACGGAGAGCCGGGCGCCGCTGCGCGGATTGATCTTGGTCATGATCGTCAGGCTCTCATGCAGCGGCGGCCGCGCGCTTGAGCGCCAGCACCGCGAGTGCCGCCTCGGCCGCGCCGCCGCCCTTGTTCATCTCGG
This sequence comes from Methylobacterium sp. E-041, assembly GCF_022829665.1. Lineage (NCBI taxonomy): Bacteria > Pseudomonadati > Pseudomonadota > Alphaproteobacteria > Hyphomicrobiales > Methylobacteriaceae > Methylobacterium > Methylobacterium sp. E-041. The sequence goes on from NZ_JAKSYQ010000181.1 coordinate 83,805, forward strand.
AGACGCGGGCACGGGCTTGGGCCTGAGCCTCGTTCTCCACCGTCAGGATGCCGTTGCCGAGCGGCAGGCGCAGGTCGACGGACAGGTCCATCAGCGCGCGCGCGCTCTCGCCGGCGACGATGTCGTAATGCCCGGTCTCGCCGCGGATGACGCAGCCCAGAGCCACCACGGCGTCGTAGGGCGTGCCGGCCGTCTCGGCCGCTGCGAGCAGGATCGCCACCGTCGCCGGAATCTCGAGCGCGCCCGGCACCGTCACGACCGTCGCCTCGGCCTCGGCCGCCGCGATGGCGGCGCGGGCGCCTTCGAGCAGGTCGTCGGACAGGCCGTCGTAGAAGCGCGCCTCGACCACGAGGACCCGGGCGCCGGGCGTTTTCGGGGACGCGGGCGCGTCCTTGCGTTCGATGTACATGGGACTCGTGGGACTCCGGCGGACCCGCCGCGCGGGCGGCGGGCGCTGACCGACGCGCCGTCTCCGGCCGTCTCGCATCCAGGGTGTTCGGGGCAGCGAGGGTTAGACCGAAGCGGCCGCCGCCACAAGCGCGCCCGCACGGGGCCGCCTGCGGGCAGGGCATCGCTTCCATGCGCCCGGGTCCATGCGACCGAGTGCATATGCCCGATTCCCCGGGCCCGAGCGCGACGCGGCAGGCGGCGCATCGTTTTCCCGGCATCGGCGTGGCCGGGATGGCCCGCGGCTTGCTCCCCGGTTTCGCCGCAGGGGTGCCGGGCAAAGGAACCGCATGAACGTCGAGCTGATCGGGCTGACCAAGCGCTACGGCGCGACCCTCGCCGTCGATGCGATCGACCTGAAAATCCCGTCGGGCGCCTATTGCTGCCTGCTCGGCCCGTCGGGCTGCGGCAAGACCACGACGCTGCGGATGATCGGCGGCCACGAGGCGGTCAGCGCCGGCGAGGTCGTGATCGGCCCGCGCGCCGTCGGTGACGCGCCGCCCGCGGAGCGCGGCACGGCGATGATGTTCCAGAGCTACGCGCTGTTCCCGCACCTGACCTGCCGGGACAACGTCGCGTTCTCGCTCAAAATGCGCGGCGTCGCGAAGGCCGAGCGCCGCGCCAAGGCCGACGCGATGCTCGACCTCGTGCAGATGGGGCACCTCGCCGACCGGCTTCCGGCCCAGCTCTCGGGCGGGCAGCAGCAGCGCGTGGCGCTCGCCCGCGCGCTGGTCACCGGACCGAAGGTGCTGCTCCTCGACGAGCCGCTTTCGGCCCTCGACCCGTTCCTCCGGGTGCGGATGGGGGTGGAGCTCAAGCGCATCCAGGCCGAGCTCGGCCTCACCTTCATCCACGTCACCCACAGCCAGGAGGAGGCGATGGCGCTCTCCGACCTCGTCGTGGTGATGAACGGCGGCAAGATCGAGCAGGCCGGCGACCCGCGCACGGTGTTCGAGCGGCCGGCCTCGGCCTTCGTCGCCCGCTTCATCGGCGGCCACAACGTCATCGCCCTGCCCGAGGGCAAGGTCGCGGTGCGCGCCGACCGGATGCGGCTGGGGGCCGAGGCCGGCGACGGCGCCGTGCAGGCCCGCGTCCTCGCGGTCGAGTACCAGGGCGCCAGCGTGCAGGTGGCGCTCGAGGCGGACGGGATGACCGAGCCGGGCGGGCTGAGCGCGGTCGTCGACGACGCGACCTTCGCCGGCCGCCCGCTGGCGCCGGGCGACCGCGTGGCGCTCGGCTGGGACCCCGCCGCCGCGCACCGCCTCGACGCCTGAGGCGACCGGCATCAAGAAAAGAAAGGGACGACGATGACCAACGGCATCAGATTCACGCGGCGCACGCTGCTCCAGGGAGCCGGCACCGCCCTCGCGGCCGGGCCGATCACCGGATTTCCCGCCGTCCACGCGGCCGAGCCGGTGACGCTGCGCTACCTCGGCACCGCCGTGAACCAGTCCGGCGACATCGCCCGGAAGGTGAAGGAGGATCTCGGGATCACGATCGAGTACATCCCGGTCGTCACCGACGAGGTGACGAAGCGCGCGGTGACGCAGCCGAACTCCTTCGACCTGATCGACACCGAGTTCTTCAGCCTGAAGAAGATCGTCCCCTCGGGCAACATCCTCGGTATGGATGCGCGCCGGATCAAGAACGCCGACAAGATCACTCCGATCTTCACCAAGGGCGAGATCGCCGGTAAGGCGATCGGCGACCAGGGCACCGCGCCGAAGAAGGTGTTCTACCTCGAAGGCCAGACGGGCAAGACCTTCGCGTCGTCGCCGACCGAGTGGATCACCCTGATCCCGACGACCTACAACGCCGACACGCTCGGCATCCGCCCGGACCTGATCAAGCGCCCGATCACCAGCTGGAAGGAGCTGCTGAACCCCGAGTTCAAGGGCCGCGCCTCGATTCTCAACATCCCCTCCATCGGCATCATGGATGCGGCGATGGTGGTGGAGGCCACCGGCGACTATACCTACGCCGACAAGGGCAACATGACGAAGGCGGAGATCGACCGCACGATCAAGCTGCTGATCGAGGCCAAGCGCGCCGGCCAGTTCCGCGCCTTCTGGCAGGACTTCAACGAATCCGTGAACCTGATGGCGTCCGGCGAGACGGTGATCCAGTCGATGTGGTCGCCCGCCGTCACCAAGGTGCGCACGCAGGGGGTCGCCTGCACCTATCAGCCGCTGAAGGAAGGCTACCGCGCCTGGGCCACGGGCTTCGGCCTGCCGAAGACGCTGACCGGCCGCAAGCTCGACGCGGCCTACGAATTCGTCAACTGGTTCCTCTCCGGCTGGGCCGGCGCCTACCTCAACCGCCAGGGCTACTATTCCGCCGTGCCCGAGACCGCCAAGACCCAGATGGAGCCCTACGAGTGGGCCTACTGGATGGAGGGCAAGCCCGCCGAGAAGGACATCCACGGCCCCGACGGCGGCCTGCTCGAGAAGGCCGGCGCCACCCGCGACGGCGGCTCGTTCGAGGCCCGCATGGGCGCGGTCGCCTGCTGGAACGCGGTCATGGACGAGAACACCTACATGGTCCGCAAGTGGAACGAGTTCATCGCGGCGTGAGGACGATGGCTGCGCCGCGCCCCTCGTTCGCCGAGGCCATGGTGCTCACGCACTTCGGCATGTCGTCTATACATGGATCGTCCGAAGCACCGCCCTGCCCCCTCTCCCGTCCGGGAGAGGGAACTCGCGATTCGAGGACAGGCGCCGTGGAACCGGTCGCCCGCGGACGCGGAAGGGAACGGCGCCCGCTGCATCGGTCGGAGGGCTCGCGATGAGCGACGTGGCGCTTCCCGCCCTCGCCGACGTGCCGGCGAATCCGGCTCGGGCCGAGGCCGCCCCGGCCCGCCGGCGGCGGCCCCTCGCCTATCTTCAGGCCGCGCCGATGGCGCTGGTGTTCCTGGTCTTCCTCGCGATCCCGCTCCTGCTGACGCTGATGGTCAGCTTCTGGGAGTACAACGAGTACGAGATCATCCCGGCCTTCACGCTGCAGAACTACCGCGACGTGTTCGAGGGCTGCGGCAACCTCGCGGACCCGTGCACCACGGCGCGGACCTATCTCTCGACCCTCAAGTTCTGCGCGCTGACGCTGGCCTTCACGCTGCTGATCGGGTTCCCGGTCGCGTACTTCCTCGCCTTCCACGTCCGCTCGCGCACCGTGCAGATGGGGCTGTTCCTGTTGTGCACGATCCCGTTCTGGACCTCGAACGTGATCCGCATGATCTCGTGGATTCCGCTGCTCGGGCGCAACGGCCTCGTCAACGACACCCTGCAGGGGATGGGCGTGATCGGGAGCCCGATCGAGGGTCTGCTGTACTCGGACTTCTCGGTGACCTTGGCTTTCGTGCACCTCTACACGGTCTTCATGATCGTGCCGATCTTCAACAGCATGGCGCGGATCGACCGGTCGCTGATCGAGGCGGCCTACGATGCCGGGGCCACGGGGTGGCAGACGCTGTGGAGCGTGATCGTTCCCCTGTGCAAGCCGGGCATCGCCATCGGGACGATCTTCGTGCTCACCCTCGTGATGGGCGACTTCGTCACCGTCGGCGTGATGGGCGGCCAGCAGATCGCGTCGGTCGGCAAGGTGATCCAGGTGCAGATGTCGTACCTGCAGTTCCCGGCCGCGGCCGCCAACGCCGTGGTGCTGCTCGCCGCCGTGCTGATGATGATCCTCGGGCTCACCCGGGTGATCGACCTGCGACGGGAACTCTGACCATGACGGAGCCTTCGGCGTGAGCGATCGTCCCCGAGGCCTGGCCTTCGCCGCGCTGGCCGCGTTCTTCGCGCTCTACGTGCTGTTCCTCTACGGCCCGACCCTGACGATCCTGGCGCTGAGCTTCCAGGGTCCGCAGGGCGGCCTGACGTTTCCGATGAACGGCGTCTCGACGCACTGGTTCGCCAAGCTCTGGGCCGGCGGCGGCATCGTCGACATCTGGGCAGCGTTCGGGCGCTCGCTCCGCCTCGGCTTCGTGGTGATGGCGCTCACCGTCGTCCTGGCGTTCTTCGCGGGCCTCGCCTTCCGCAAGGGCTTTCGCGGCGCCAACGCCCTGTTCGCCATCGCGGTCGCCAGCCTGATCGTGCCCTCGATCGTGGTCTCCCTCGGGATCGGCCTCGAGTTCCGTCTGGTCGACGACGCGATCAACGCTTTGGCGGCCGCCACCGGCTGGGGATGGCTGCAGGATCACGGCACCGCCATGGGGCTCTACACCTCGGCGCTCGGGGCGCACCTGACCTGGACGCTGCCCTTCGGCCTTCTCATCATGTTCGCGGTCTTCAACCGGTTCGATCCGGCCTACGAGGAGGCCGCCCGCGACCTCGGCGCGACCGGAGCGCAGACGCTGCGCCACGTCGTGGTCCCGATCCTGGCGCCGGCCCTGGTCGGCGTCGCCCTGTTCGGCTTCACCCTGTCCTTCGACGAGCTCGCCCGCACCAGCCAGGCGATCGGCGGGCGCAACACCCTGCCGCTCGAGCTCCAGGGTCTCACCACCACGGTGACGACGCCGGAGATCTACGCGCTGGGAAGCCTGACGACGGCGGTGTCGGCCGTGGTGATCGGCACGGCGCTCGCGGCGAGCCTGTGGCTGCAGCGCCGCCGGGCCCGCCGCAGCCTGGCGCTGCCGTAGCGGCTCGTCCGCGATCGCGCGATGCCTTCGGGATCGTACGTTCAGCCCCCGCGAACGCGACGCGCGGGCTTGCTGACACGTCCGGCCGCTCCGATCGCGCCAAGGGCCGATCAATCAGTCGGTGCCGGCCGGCTCCTCGCCGGAGCCGACGAGCGTCAGGCGCGGGGTCGAGGCCTTGCGCTCGGCGGTCTCGATCAGGCGAAGGCTCGTCGCCTGGCGGCTCTTCTTCAGGTCCTCGGCGATCTCGCTCGTGTTTCCGGAGATCCGCTTGGCGCGCTTGTCGTATTCCGCCATCGAAACGACGGAGGAGTCACCGGTCTCGGGGATGCGCGCCATGTCCACCTCGAAGGAAGAGACCGTCCGCACGAGCGCGTGGCGGGCATGACCCGAGCCTAGCACGCTTTCCCGCATTCCCGCCGAACGATTTGCCGTCGACCCACCGTGCGGTTCTCGGATCGAGACGCGCGCTTTCGTGTTTGTCGCACGCGGTGTTTGCTAAATGTCGCCGAGTGTGCAAAAAGTACAACATCGATCTCTGGCCAGATATCCGGCCGTTCCGTCCGTAATGGACGTGCGCTGATTTTCTCCCACATTTCGACGACCCGCGACCTGGCGCGTGATTCACATGCGCCGGTCGAATTATGACGACTGATAAGATACGGAATTTTCTATGAGCACCGGCACCGTCAAGTGGTTCAACGATCAGAAGGGCTTCGGCTTCATCCAGCCGGATGACGGCGGCAAGGACGTCTTCGTGCACATCTCGGCTGTGGAGCGCGCCGGAATGCGCGGCCTGACCGAAGGCCAGAAGATCTCCTACGAGATGGAGACCGATCGTCGTAGCGGCAAGCAGTCCGCCGGCAGCCTCCAGGCCGCCTGAGCACCGAGCTCGCCTCGGATCGTCGTCGAAGCCGTCCCACCCGGGACGGCTTCGCGCGTTTTCGGAGCGTTGCGACCGAATCGCGATGAGCGAGCCTCATCGCCGACCGCGTCCCGCCACGGCGGGGCGCCCGCCATCCGCCGAGCGTCATGGGCCGCGAGCCTTGCGATTCGGTCCGACCTGTTTGACCGCAGCCGGCATGGGGCCGGTGGCGCATAAGGATCTTGTGTGAATCAATCCAAGGACAACCAGTTCTCCGACCGGCTCGAGACCGCTGCGAAGGCGCGGGAAGCGATGCTGGCGCGCTATCGTTCGCGGCCGGCCGCCGATGATCCCGCCGTCGTCGCCCGCCAGGCCGAGCGTCAGGCCGTGATCGAGGCCCGCGAGGAGCGCAACAAGGAGCGCGAGGCCGCCCGGGTCGCCGCCGAGATCCAGCGCGTCGCCGAGGCGAAGGCCCAGCGCGAGTTCGAGGCTGCCGAGGTGCTGCGCATCGCCGCCGAGAAGGCCGAGCGTCAGGCCGCCCTGGCCGCCGAGCAGAAAGAGGCACGCGACGCCCGCTTCGCGGCGCGCAAGCTGCGCGCGCGCAAGTAGTCCCGCAGCCGAGCCCCGGCGGCGATCCGACCGACGCGGCTCAGGCCGCGGCGGGCGGGCCGGCGCCACCCGACCCAGCCGAATCCGTCACTTCGAACGTCGCACCCGCCCCGGGTCCGGCAGCCGGCGTCGCGGCGATCAGGAGTGATGTACGATGTCCCACAAGTTCAAGCTCGGCCAGCGTGTCCGTCAGTCGCGCGGCGGCTTCGGCTCCGTCAAGGACGATGCCTCGGGCCTGCTGTGCGAGATCGTCCGCCTGATGCCCGAGGACCGGACCGGCGAGCCCTGCTACCGGATCAAGTCCTCGGCCGGCGAGCGCGCCGCCAACGAGAGCGAGCTCTCCCTCGCCGGCTGATGCGCCACGGCGGCTGCGAGCGGTCGCCGCACACGGCCCCAACGCCTTCGGCGTCTCGCGCGCGGACGTCTGCAAGGCGCGCGGACGTGCCGTGCGTTGCCAAACGCGCGGACCTGCGCCATCTCAGCCTCGATGCCGGCCGAGGCCCTTCTCGCCAGCCGCATGCGGCTCCCGCTGACGGGCCGGGTGGCGTCTCCCGCCCCGGTCCGCCCATCGATCGGGAGCCGTTCCATCCCTGGGCGGCGTTTCACGTTGACCCCAACCCCAAGCAGGCAATGAGTAAGCGCACCAGGCAAAGGCCGCAGGAGCGAGGCTCCGTGCTGTTCGACGTGGTCTACGAGGACGGTTCGCAAGCCTCGAACCGCCGCGTCCCGATGGAGATCCTCGGTGGTCTCGACGGCGACGAGCCGGCCCGCGAGGTGATCTCGGCACAGGACGAGGAGATCGCCCAGAAGTCGGGGCGTCCGCAGCGGACGATCCTCAGTCTCTCGCGTTCGCCGATCCCCGAAGCGAAACCGAAGCCGCCCCGCGTCGCGTAAGGGAGCGCGACAGTGGGAGAGCACGACATGGGCCACAAGTTTCATCTCGGGCAGCTCGTGCGTCGCCGCGATCTCGCGGCGGCGCGAAACGGCAACCGCATCTTCGAGGTGATCGGCCTGTTGCCGGCCGAGGCGGGCGCGCCGAATTATCGGATCCGCAGCACCGAGGCCGGTACGCACGAGGTGCGCGAGGACGGGCTGACGGCCGCCTCGTGCTGCTCGGCGCCAGCATCCTGATCGGCGTCGGACCGAGCGCGCGTTGGAGCGGCGCGTCGGGAGTGGCATAAGACGGACGTCCCGCTTCCGGGGCCTCCGCCCGGACCTTCGCCCGATGCGCCGCCTCCCGCCGGCCCCGACATTCCCCGGCACGACAGCACCCCGCCCCGCACGGTGCCCGGCATGACCGCGCCGGACCTCGCGGCCGTGCGTCGCCCGGCCCAGCGCCGGCTGGGAGGCCCGCGCACCCTGTGGAAGCGGCTCGCCCGCGCCATCGGCGACCTGCTGCCGAAGGGGCTCTATGCCCGCTCGCTGATCATCATCATCGCGCCGGTGGTGCTGCTGCAATCGGTGATCGCCTACACCTTCATGGAGCGGCACTGGCAGCTGGTGACCAAGCGCCTGTCCTCGGCCGTCACCGCCGACGTCGCGGCCCTGATCGACATCTACGAGGTCTATCCCCAGGACAAGGACGCCGAGACGCTCTCGCGCATCGCCGGCGAGCGGCTGAACCTCGACCTCGACATCCTGAAGGGGGCCAAGATTCCGCCGCCGGGGCCGCGGCCGTTCTTCTCGATCCTCGACGAGGCGCTGTCGGACGAGCTGAAGCGGCAGATCGGCCGGCCGTTCTGGATCGACACCGTCGGCCGCTCGAACCTGATCGAGATCCGCGTCGCGATCCCCGACGGGGTGATGCGCATCACCGCCCGCCGCTCGCAGGCCTACGCCTCAAACTCGCACATCTTCCTGGTCTGGATGATCGGCTCGTCGATGGTGCTGCTCGGCGTGGCGATCCTGTTCCTGCGCAACCAGATCAAGCCGATCCTGCGGCTGGCCGCGGTGGCGGAGGGATTCGGCAAGGGCCGCGAGATCGAGTTCCGCCCCCGCGGCGCCCGCGAGGTCCGCCAGGCCGGCCACGCCTTCATCGAGATGAAGCGCCGCATCGAGCGGGCGATGGAGCAGCGCACGACGATGCTCAACGGCGTGAGCCACGACCTGCGCACCATCATCACCCGGTTCCGCCTCTCGCTCGCCCTGATCGAGCAGACCCCGGAGATCGACGAGCTCTCGCGCGACGTCGACGAGATGAGCCGGATGCTGGAAGGCTACCTCGCCTTCGCCCGCGGTGATTCGGCCGAGAACGCGGCGCCGACCGACATGCGCGCCCTGCTGGAGGACCTGCGCACCGACGTCGAGCGCCTGGGCGCCCAGGTCTCGGATTTCGAGCTGGCCGGGTCGCCCTCGGTCACCGTCCGGCCGGACGCGTTCCGGCGCTGCCTGTTCAACCTCGCCGCCAACGCCGCGCGCTACGGCGAGACGGTGGCGATCTCCGGCCGGGCCGAGGCGCGGGCGTTCTTCGTCTCGATCGACGACGACGGCCCGGGCATCGCGCTCGAGAGCCGCGAGGAGGTGTTCAAGCCGTTCGTGCGCCTGGACGATGCGCGGCAGGATGCCGGCGGCTCGGGCCTCGGCCTGTCGATCGCCCGCGACATCGCCCGTGCTCATGGCGGCGACGTCTCGCTCCACGACAGCCCGCTCGGCGGCCTGCGGGCGACGGTGCGGGTGCCGGCGTGAGGGCCGCGCCGCCCGAGGCTCGTCAGCGGGCGCGTTCCTGGATGTGCGTGATCTCGAGACGGGCGCTCGTGAGGAGGTATTCCAGGGTCTTCAGGTCCAGGCCGGCCTCGTGGAAACGGACCTGCAATCCTGCCTCGCCCCTCCAGTCGTACCCGGCGTCGGAGGGAAGATATTTGAGCAGCATCGCGCTGGCGACGTTCGTACGGACGTAGCCGCGATGACGGACCAGCCTGCCGATCTGCAGCACCAGCGCGTCAATCTGCGCGCGATCCGACATGATCGAGCGCGGCTTCGACACAGGTGAGCGCATCAATTCGGTTTCCCCTTGTTAGGGGCGAACATAGACGCCGAGACTTGCGTCTTTCTTAGCAACGCCGATCGATCTCGTGAAAATGTCCGCGTTGCTACCCCGCCGATATTTGTCGATCCGAACTGCGGCCAGGCTCGATCGCGCGGCAAAAAAACGGTGCGCCGGGTGTCCCCACGGCCACGCCGGGATGCTAAGGACGAGCGATCCGTCCAAGCGCGAGGGCTGCGCCGCCGCCCCGCACGACCTGAGTGCCGTTCATGAACCCGCTCGTTCCGCTCTTCATCCTGATCTCGCTGCCGCTCGCCGCGATCGGCCTCGTGCTCTACACCGACACCGGCATCGAGCCGGCCCTGTTCTACGCGTCGGTGAAGACCTTCGTGATCCTGGCCGTCATCGCCGTGGCGCTGTCGTTCGGCGCGAGCAAGCTGGCCGAGCGCTCCAAGAACTGAGCGCTGCGTCCCTCCCGGCACGCGGCGTGCAGGGAGCAGGCTCCGTTCCGGGCAGGACGGCGCGCCGGGCAATCGCGAGGCTCGGCTGCGCTAATCACGAGGGCGTTTCCATGATGCAGATCGTTCCGGCCTTCGGACGTATCGGCGAGGAGAACGCCTTCGCCGTCCTCGCGCGGGCCAACGCGCTGGCGGCCCAGGGGCGCGACGTCATCAATCTCGGCATCGGCCAGCCCGACATGCCGACCCCGGCCCACATCGTCGAGGCCGGCATCCAGGCGTTGCGCGACGGCCATCACGGCTACACGCCTGCCACCGGCATCCTTCCCTTGCGCGAGGCGGTCGCCCGCGACATCCACCGGCGCCACGGCGTCGAGATCTCACCCGAAAGCGTGATGATCGTGCCCGGCGGCAAGGTCACCATGTTCATGGCGATCCTGATGTTCGGCGAGCCCGGCGCCGAGATCCTCTATCCCGACCCCGGCTTCCCGATCTACCGCTCGATGATCGAGTTCACCGGCGCGACGCCGGTCCCGGTGCCGATCCGCGAGGGCAACGGCTTCGCCTTCTCGGCCGAGGAGACCCTGGCGCTGATCACGCCGAGGACGCGGCTGCTCATCGTCAACTCGCCGGCGAACCCGACCGGCGGCGTGACCCCGAAGGCCGAGATCGACGCCCTGGTGAAGGGGCTCGCCGACCACCCCGGCGTGGCGGTGATGTCGGACGAGATCTACGGCACCATGACCTACGACGGGCAGGCGCATCACTCGCTGCTCAAGTACGACGCGATCCGCGACCGGCTGATCTATCTCGACGGCGCCTCAAAGACCTACGCGATGACCGGTTGGCGGCTCGGCTGGTCGGTCTGGCCGAAGCCGCTCTACGAGGCGGCGCGCAAGCTCGCGGTCAACGCCCATTCCTGCGTCAACGCGGCGACGCAGTGGGCCGGCATCGCCGCGCTCGACGGGTCGCAGGATTGCGTGGCCGAGATGGTCGCCGAGTTCGACCGGCGGCGGACGATTGTGGTCGACGGCCTCAACGACCTGCCCGGCGTTTCCTGCATCGTGCCGAAGGGCGCGTTCTACGCGTTCCCGAACGTCGGCCGCACCGGCTGGAAGGCCAAGGCCCTGGCCTCGACCCTGCTGGAGGAGGCCGGCGTCGCCGTCATCGGCGGCCCGGATTTTGGCGTGCACGGCGAGGGCTACATCCGCCTGTCCTACGCCAACTCGGCCGAGAACATCCTGCGCGCGCTCGAGCGGATGAAGGCGTTCCTGAGCGAGCGCAAGCCGGGCTGAGGCGACGGTCGGACGCGTACCCTTCCCTCCCCCGCAAGGGGGAGGGAAGACCAGAGCCCCTCAGGCCGCCATCGCCTGCGCGTTCGGCTCGGCCGCGCGCACGTCCGCGTCGACGTGCTGCTCGAAGCGCTTGAAGTTCTCCTTGAACATGCCGACGAGCCGGTTCGCCGTCTCGGCGAAGGCGGCCTTGTTGGCCCAGGTCTTCACCGGCTGGAGGATGTGCGGCTCGACGCCGGGCACCGAGACCGGCACCGCGAAGCCGAAATACGGGTCGCGCCGGAACTCAGTCTTCGACAGCGAGCCGTCGAGCGCCGCCGTGAGCAGCCGGCGGGTGACGCGGATCGGCATCCGCCGCCCGGTGCCGACGCCGCCGCCGGTCCAGCCGGTGTTGACGAGCCAGCAATCGACGTCGTGCCGGGCGATGAGGTCGCGCAGCAGGTTGCCGTAGGTGCTCGGGTGGCGCGGCATGAACGGCGCGCCGAAACAGGTCGAGAACGTCGCCTCGGGCCCGGTCAGCCCGCGCTCGGTGCCGGCGACCTTGGCGGTGTAGCCGGAGAGGAAGTGGTACATCGCCTCCGCACCGGTGAGCTTGGCGATCGGCGGCATCACGCCAAACGCGTCGCAGGTCAGCATCACGATGTTCTTCGGGTGCCCGGCCCGGCCGGTGTCGCTGGCGTTGGCGATGAAGTCGAGCGGGTAGGCGCAGCGGGTGTTCTCGGTGAGCGAGGCGTCGTCGAAATCCGGAATCCGGGTCTCGGGGTCGATCACCACGTTCTCCATCACCGTGCCGAAGCGCTCGGTGGTGGCGTAGATCTCGGGCTCGGCGTTGCGCGAGAGCCGGATGGTCTTGGCGTAGCAGCCGCCCTCGAAGTTGAAGATCCCGTCCGAACTCCAGCCGTGCTCGTCGTCGCCGAGCAGCTTGCGCGAGGAATCGTTGGAGAGCGTGGTCTTGCCGGTGCCCGACAGCCCGAAGAAGATCGCGGAGCCGCCTTCGGCGTCGAGGGCGGCGTTGGCCGAGCAGTGCATCGGCATCACCCCGGCGCCCGGCAGGATGTAGTTCAGGTAGGTGAAGACCGACTTCTTCATCTCGCCGGCATAGGCCGAGCCGCCGATCAGCACGATCCTGCGGGTGAAGTCGATGGCGATGACGGTCTTCGAGCGGCAGCCGTGGCGGGCCGGGTCGGCCTGGAAGCTCGGCAGGTCGATGATGGTCATGTCCGGGACGTAGGCCGCGATCTCGGCGCGCGGCGGCCGGATCAGCAGGTTGCGGATGAAGAGCGAGTGCCAGGCGAATTCCGAGAACACCCGCGCTTTCACCCGGTGCGCCGGGTCGGCGCCGCCGTAGAGGTCCTGCGCGAACAGCTCGCGGCCTTCGGCGTGGGCCTGGAAGTCGGCGAGCAGGGCGGCGAACTGGTCGGGCGTGATCGCGCCGTTGTTCTCCCACCAGATCTCGTTCTCGGTGCTCGCGTCGCGCACCACGAACTTGTCCTTGGGCGAGCGCCCGGTATGGCTGCCGGTGGTGGCCACCAGCGCGCCGCCGCGCGCCAGGCGGCTCTCGCCGCGGGCGAGGGATTCCTCGTAGAGGCGCGGGGCCTCGAGGTTCCAGTGAACGGCCTTCAGGTTGCGCAGGCCGATCGCCTCCGCGCCGTGGGCCGCGTTATGATCGCCGATTTTGCTCAAGGTCTCTCTCCCGGGCCCCTGCTCGCGCCGTGTCGCTGCTCCGGGCGCGCCAGGCGCCGGATCATGGGAGCGTCCGTGCGGTCGTACAGGACCGCCGCACGCAGGTTCGCCGCTCCCGGCTCGTCTTGGATAGGCGGCAAGCTTTCGCCGTCAACTTGGACGAAGGGCGGTGGGGGACAGACGAGGGCCGCTTGTCAGGGGGCCGGAAACCGTTCACCCGAGCGCATCGCATCGCGGCCGCGTGGGACCCCACGCCGCCTTCATCCCGGCCGCGTTCGGCGGTATCGCATGGGCGCTCCCGCCCCGACCCGGCCCCGCCCAGGCCCCGCCCAGGAAAACGAACCGTTCATGCCGCAAGCCGTCGCCGGCCCCGAGATCGAGCGCCTGATCCAGCTGCTCGCGCGGATGCCGGGCCTAGGGCCCCGCTCCGCCCGGCGGGCGGCCCTGCAGCTCATCAAGAAGCGGGACACGCTGCTCGCGCCGCTGGCCGACGCGATGCGGGTCGCGGTCGAGCGCATCGTCGTCTGCCGCGAATGCGGAAACGTCGACACCTGCGATCCGTGCACGATCTGCAGCGACCCGACGCGCGACCCGACGCTGCTGGTCGTGGTCGAGGACGTGTCCGATCTCTGGGCGCTGGAACGCTCGGGCGCGGTGCAGGCGCGCTACCACGTGCTCGGCGGCGTGCTCTCGGCCCTCGACGGGGTCCGGCCCGAGCACCTCAACATCGCCAGCCTCGTGGAGCGGGCGGCCCGACCGGAGGTGAAGGAGATCATCATCGCGCTGAACGCCACGGTCGACGGGCAGACCACGGCCCACTACGTCACCGACGCGATCAAGGACCTCGGCCTGACGGTGACGCGGCTCGCCCACGGCGTGCCGGTCGGCGGCGAGCTCGACTATCTCGACGAGGGCACGCTGACGGCGGCGATCCGCAGCCGCACGGCGTTCTAGGACCTGCCGCGGCGGCGGGCGCGCGGGCATTTGACCGCCCTCCCCCCGCATCCTATTCCGGCGACACGCCCGCCCCGCCACCTGCCCCGTCACCCGGTCGAGCCATGACGATCCGTCCCCTCGTGATCCTGCCCGATGCGCGCCTGCGCCTGCCGTCGGAGCCGGTCGGCCCCGTGACGAAGGAGATCCGCACCCTCGCCGACGACATGCTCGAGACGATGTACGACGCGCCCGGCGTCGGCCTCGCGGCGATCCAGATCGGCGTGACGAAGCGGATGGTGACCATCGACACCTCCAAGGAGGAGGGCGTGCGCAACCCGCAGATCTTCCTCGATCCCGAGATCGTCTGGGCTTCCGAGGAGACGCGGGTCTACGACGAGGGCTGCCTCTCGATCCCGGAGGTCTACGGCGAGGTCACGCGGCCGGACAAGGTGCGGGTGCGGTTCCGCGACCTCGACGGGGGGGTGCAGGAGATCGAGGCGTCCGGCCTGCTCGCCACCTGCATCCAGCACGAGATCGACCACCTCAACGGCGTGTTGTTCATCGATCACCTGTCGAAGCTCAAGCGCGACCGGATCGTGAAGAAGTTCACCAAGGCGGCCAAGCGCGACGCGGCCTGATCGGACACCGGACATGCGCGTTGTCTTCATGGGCACCCCGGATTTCGCGGTGCCGACGCTCGCGCGTCTTTCGGAGGACGGCCACGCCATCGCGGCGGTCTACACCCGCGCGCCGGCGAAGGCCGGGCGCGGCATGGCGCTGCGCCCCTCCCCCGTCCATGCGCTCGCGGACCGGCTCGGCCTGCCGGTCCTGACCCCGTCGACCCTCAAGGACGCCGAGGCCGCCGAGACCTTCGCGCGCCACCGGGCCGACGTCGCCGTCGTCGTCGCCTACGGCATGCTTCTGCCGCAGGCGATCCTCGACGCGCCGAGCCACGGCTGCCTCAACCTGCACGGCTCGCTGCTGCCGCGCTGGCGCGGGGCGGCGCCGATCCACCGCGCGGTGATGGCGGGCGACGGGATGAGTGGCGTCGGCGTGATGCGGATGGAAGCCGGCCTCGACACCGGGCCGGTGGCGCTGGAAGCCCGCATCCCGATCCGCCCCGGCATGACCACGGGCGACCTGCACGACGCGCTGATGCCGGCGGGCGCCGACCTGATGGCGCAAGCTCTGCAGGAGCTCGACGCCGGCACCCTGACCTTCCGGCCGCAGGCTGAGGACGGCGTGCTCTACGCCAGGAAGATCGCCAACGACGAGGCGCGGATCGACTGGGCCCGGGATGCCGACGCGGTCGCGGCGCAGATCAACGGGTTGAGCCCGTTCCCGGGCGCCTATTTCGAGGTGGACCTCGGGAAGGGCGCCGAGCGGGTGAAGGTGCTCCGGGCTCTGCCCGCCACCGGATCGGGCGTCGCCGGAACGCTCCTCGACGCCGACGCCACGGTCGCCTGCGGCTCGGGCGCCGTGCGGTTCCTGGAGGTCCGACGCGCCGGGAAGGGCGGCAGCGCCAGCGGCGCGGAGTTCCTGCGCGGGGCGCGGGTGATTGCCGGCGCGCGTTTCGGATGAGGGAAATCGACAACCGCCCGTTCCCTCCACCTTCTGCGGGGGAAGGTACCCTGCGCCGCAGGGGGGGAGGGAAAGGCGCGTCCTCCGCTCACCTGCAGAGACGACCCTGATGCCGCGCTACAAGCTCGTCATCGAGTACGACGGCGCGCCCTTCCGCGGTTGGCAGCGGCAGGCCGACGCGCCGAGCGTGCAGGGCGCGATCGAGACGGCGGTGACGCGGTTCTCGGGCGAGACGCAGGGGCTGACCTGCGCCGGGCGCACCGATTCCGGCGTGCATGCGACGCATCAGGTCGCCCATCTTGATCTCGCCAAGGCGTGGCGGACGGACGTGGTGCGCGACGCGCTGAACGCGCATCTGCGCCGCGTGCCGATCTCGATCCTCTCGGCGGAGATCGTCCACGCCGGGTTCAGCGCGCGGCATTGGGCGATCCGGCGGCACTATCGCTACCGCATCCTCGACCGGCGCAGCCCGCCGACCTTCACCGGCGGCCAGGTCTGGCACGTGCCCTGGGCGCTCGATGCGGCGGCGATGCACGCGGCCGGGCAGAGCCTGCTCGGCCTGCACGACTTCACCGCCTTCCGCGCCGCCGAGTGCCAGGCCAACAGCCCGGTGCGCACCCTCGACCGCCTCGATGTCACCCGCCGTGCGATGGGATCGATGGTGGAGATCGTGGTCGAGACCCACGCCCGCTCCTTCCTGCACCATCAGGTCCGCAGCATGGTCGGCACGCTGATGCTCGCCGGAAGCGGACGCCTCGATGCGGCCGGCCTCGCCGACATCCTGGCCTCGCGCGACCGCAGCCGCTGCGGCCCGATGGCGCCCGCCTGCGGGCTGTGCTTCGTCGGCGTGGATTATCCCGCCGAGGGCCCACCCGTCTGGCCCGACGCCGGAAAGTAGGCGTCGAGCATCCGGCCGTAGATCGCCGTCAGGCGGTCGAGGTCGGCGACCGGCACGCACTCGTCGACCTGATGCATGGTCTCGCCGACGAGGCCGAACTCGATGACCGGGCAGAAATCCTTGATGAAGCGCGCGTCCGAGGTGCCGCCGGTGGTCGAGAGCTTCGGGCGCAGCCCGGTCTCGGCCTCGATCGCGTCGGAGACGAGCGCGACGAAGGCGTCGGGCTGGGTCAGGAAGGCCGGAGAGTTCGAGGGCGCGAGGTCGAGGGCGTAGCGGACCGTGCCGCCGGCGGCCGCGTCGAGGCGGCGGCGGATCTCGGCGGCGAGCGTCTGCGCGTCCCATCCCTCGTTGAAGCGGATGTTGAACACCGCCCGCGCGTCGGCCGGGATGACGTTGGTCGCGGGGTTGCCGACGTCGATCGTCGTGAACTCGAGGTTCGAGGCGTCGAAATGCGCGGTGCCGCCGTCGAGCGGGTCCGCGGCCAGCGCCGAGGCGAGGCGCAGCATGCCCGGGATCGGGTTCTCGGCCCGGTGCGGGTAGGCGACGTGGCCCTGCCGCCCGTGGACGGTGAGCTTGCCGGTGAGCGAGCCGCGCCGCCCGATCTTGATCATCTCGCCCAGGGTGCTCGGGTTCGTCGGCTCGCCGAGCAGGCAATGGTCGAAGCGCTCGCCCCGGGCCTTCGCCCAGTCGAGCAGCTTGACGGTCCCGTTGACCGCCGGTCCCTCCTCGTCGCCGGTGATCAGGAAGGCGATCGAGCCGTGAAGACCCGAGCCGCGCGCCTGCAGGAACCGGAGCGTGGCGGCGAGCATGCAGGCGATGCCGCCCTTCATGTCCACGGCGCCGCGCCCGTAGAGAACGCCGTCGGCGACCGCGCCCGCGAACGGGCCGCTCCGCCACGCGGCGGCGTCTCCCGGCGGCACCACGTCGGTATGGCCGGCAAACAGCAGGCAGGGCGCGCCGGTGCCGATCCGGGCATAGAGGTTCTCGACGTCCGGCGTGCCGGACTCGGAAAAGACCGGCCGCGAGACGGCAAACCCGGCCGCGGTGAGGATCCGGTCGAGCAGCGCAAGCGCCCCGCCCTCCTCCGGGGTCACCGAGGGGCAGCGCAGCAGCGCCTGCGCCAGGTCGAGCGGGCTCGCCTCGGCGCTCACGCCGACACCTCAACGATCACCGAGGCCTCGCCCGCGGAGCTACCGTGACGGTGTGGATCCGTCGGCGCGATGGCGGAGGACGGCGGCTGCATCTTCAACCCTTCTTGAGAAACCGAGCTTACGACAACCCGGAGCAGGAACAGGCACCGCACCGCAAGGGCCGCGGCAGGATAGGAGCATCGCGGCATGGTTGCGAAGGCGTGGTCCGAGCTCGCCGCTTCCCGCAACCATCTCAGCCTGATGGAGCCTCCGCCGGAGAAGCGATCGGGCGGGGGCCGCCACACGGTGATGATCCCGGCGACGATCACCTGTCCCGACGGGACGACCCATGCCTGCGTGATCCGCGACATGTCGGTCGCGGGCGCGAAGCTCGCGATCTCGCGCCGCCATCGCCTGCCGCCGGGCTTCGCCCTCACCGTGCCCGGGTACGACCATGCCTATCCGGTCGCGCGCAAGTGGCAGCGCGGAGACTTCGCCGGCGTGGTGCTGACACTTCCGAAGCCCGACGGCGAGACGCATCCGGAATGATGCGCGGCTGCGCGAGGCGACCGCCGCCTCGCGCTTCGAGACCCACGCGCGGCGGCTACTTCAGCACCGCCACCTGTGCATCGCCGAGGCGACGCGTGACGCTGACGGTGACGTCGCCGCCGTGGCGTTGGAACCGCAGGTCGACCCGCGAATCGCCCAGGCGCACGTTGTAGAGCGAGACCCCGTCGAGGAACGCCGGCAGGATCGGGTTGCGCAGGCGGACGCGGTTGCGCGCGTGATCGAGCTCCAGCCCGAGGCAGGCCGAGAGGAAAGCGAACGGCGCCGCCGCGGCCCAGGCCTGCGGGCTGCACGCCACCGGGTAGGAGACCGGCCCGCGCTGGCGCCGGCGCATGAAGCCGCAGAACAGCTCCGGCAACCGCTTCTGGTCCTGGTACAAGGCGGTCTCGAACATGCCCTGGAAGATGCGCGCGGCCTCGTGCTTCAGGTCGTAGCGGGCGAGCCCCATCGCGATGATCGCGTTGTCGTGCGGCCAGATCGAGCCGTTGTGGTACGACATCGGGTTGTAGCGCGCCTCGCCGCGGGCGATCGTGCGCACGCCCCAGCCGTTGAAGCCATCCTTCGACAGCAGCGTCGCCGCCACCTGCGCCGCCCGCTCGGGCTTGGCGATGCCGGTGAACAGGGCGTGGCCCGCATTGGACGAGCGCACGGCGCATTGGCGCTTCTCGCCGTCGAGCGCCAGCGCGTAGGTGCCGATCTCGGCGTTCCAGAACGCGGCGTCGAACTTTTCGCGCAGGTCGTTCGCCTCGAGCGTCAGGCTCTCGGCCATGGCGTCGTGACCGAGCATCGCGGCGAGCTTGGCCATGCCGTTCTTGGCGGCGTAGACGTAGCCCTGGACCTCGCACAGCGCGATCGGGCCCTTGGCCAGGTGCCCGTCGGTGTGGAAGATCGAATCGTGGCTGTCCTTCCAGCCCTGGTTCTCCAGCCCCTTGTCGGTGTCGCGGGCGTACTCGACGAAGCCGTCGCCGTCGCGGTCGCCGTACTCGTTCATCCAGGCCAGCGCGAGCTCGAGCGCGGGCCAGATCCGGGTGATGGTCTCGCGGTCGCCGGTGACGGCGTAATAGTCCCAGGCCAGCATCACGAAGAGCGGCGTGCCGTCGATGGTGCCGTAATAGTGCCGGAACGGCACCTCGCCGAGCATCGCCATCTCGCCGCGGCGGGTCTCGTGCAGCACCTTGCCCGGCTGCGCGTCGGCGGCCGGATCGACGGTCTTGGCCTGCGTCACCGCGAGGTAGCGCAGCACGCCCTTGGCGAACTTCGGATCGATCCACAGCGCCATCATCGCGGTGATGATGCCGTCGCGCCCGAACACCGTGGAGTACCAGGGGATGCCGGCGAACGGGTAGATGCCCTCGGGCGTCCGGCTCGCCAGCATGTAGAGGTCGGCGGTGGCGCGGCAGGCGGCCTCGTTGAATTGGTCGTTCGACGAGATGATCGTGGTGATGCCGGCGGTCAGCTCGCGCAGGTCGCGCCGCGCATCGCGGTAGGCGCGGGCGAAGACCATGCCTTCGTAGAGGCCCTTCGGCGGCCGCACCGCGGTGCTGCCCGAGGCGAGCGAGAGCGCGGCGGCGGCATCCTCGCCGGTCTTCTCGGCGGACGGCGCGCTGGTGAAGGCGCGATGCGCCTCGCACACCACGCGGACGAACAGCGAGGCACGGCCCTCGGGCGCCAGAGTCACCTCGAAGACGGCACGGCCGGGCTCGAGCAGCTTCGGCTTGGGCCCGAAATGCAGCGCGGTGGTGCGCACGATCTCGTCGAGGCCGACGTAGCGGAACTGCACCTCCTGGTCGCTCGCGACCTGCACCGCGCGCTTGCCGCGGCTGGTGCGCGCCGTGCCGCGGACCTCGAACAGGTCGCGGTAATCGGCATCGAACGTCACCTCGATGCGCAGGGTGCGCTGGCGCGAATCGTAGGAGCGCAGGCCGATCCGGTCGTAGCAGGCGCCGCGGAACAGGAATTTCGTGCGCTCGATCGCGATGATCTCGCGCGCCAGCGTGATCTCGTCGCCGCCGTCGAGGCGGATGTCGGGGGTCGTCATGTCGACCGAAAGCGCGCCGTTGTCGTCCTGCATCACCGAGGACAGCATCAGCGGGCGCTGGCCCTCGATGGTGAAGTGCAGGCGCGACAGGTAGCGCGTATCCTGAAAGTACAGGCCTTCCGGGCCGGGCTGCACGCCGATGTCGCCGAACGAATCCAGCACGGCGAAGGCCTCGCCGAACTTGAGCGAGCGCAGCGGCCGGTCCACCAGCGAGGTCTGCGCCTCGATGTGGTACTGCGGAAGCACCTCGTCGGCATCCTGGAAGCCGCGCGGAATCTTCTGCTGCGCCTCGCTGCCGGGCTGCGCCTTTGCCGTCATCGTGTCCGCCATGCGTGACCTGCTCCGCGCATCCTGGAGTGCGAATCGAAAGGGCCGCCGGATCGCGCCTTTGCGATGCGGCGGCCCTGGTGACCGTCTGATTGAGCCGTTTGTACGACGGGGCGAGGACGGAGAAAACCCTGCCCGCGCCGCTTCGACGGCTCTTGGGCGGCCCTTGCAAGCCGAATGCCGGATGCGGCGGCGGGCGAGGCCCGCCGCGACCGGATCAGGCCGGCATCGCGGCGATCGAGATCGCCGGGCGGGCCGAGCCGTTCATCTCGCCGTAATGCGGGGCGAAGGCGGAGGCGGTCGGCAGGGCGATCACCGAATCGCGGGCGGCGAGCAGTTCCTCGTAGGCGGCGACGTACTTCTTGACCATGCACTCGGCGGTGAACGCGGTCTCGAAGTGGCGGCGGACGCCGGCGCGGCTCATGGTCTTGACCTTGGCCACCGCGGCGACCGCGTCGTCCATGGTCTCGCACAGCACGCCGCTGACGCCGTCGGCGATCACCTCCGGCACGGAGCCGTTGCGGAAGGCGATCACCGGAGTACCGGCCGACATCGCCTCGATCATCACCAGGCCGAAGGGCTCCGGCCAGTCGATCGGGAAGGCGAGCGCCAGGGCGTTGCCGAGGAATTCCTTCTTCTGCTCCTCGTTGATCTCGCCGATATACTCGATCAGCGGCTGGTGGATCATCGGCTCGATGACCTCGTCCCAGTAATCCTGATCGGCCTTGTCGACCTTGGCGGCGATCTTCAGCGGCGTGCCGGAGCGGATCGCCATCTCGATGGCGCGGTCCGGGCGCTTCTCCGGCGAGATGCGGCCGAGGAAGGCGAGGTAGCCGCCCTTGGCCTCGGGGGAATACGGGCAGTTCTGGGCCGGCAGGCCGTGATGGATCGTCGACAGCCAGTTGACGTTCGGCGGCATCGGCTCGCGCTGGTTGTCGGAGATCGACACCAGCGGCATCCCGGTGAAGGTCTTGTAGACGGGCATGAAGTCCGGCACGTCGAGGCGGCCGTGCATCGTGGTGATGCACTTGTGGTTCAGATCCTCGAACATGGGATACTGCAGCAGATCGATGTGAAAATGCAGGATGTCGAACTCGTGCGCCCGACGATGAACCTGGTGCAGCATCGCGAGATGGCTCGCGGTATGATCGCGATAGCCCAGAAGACGCAGACCTTCGGGCGTGCAGGCCGCGAGCTTGGCGGACGTCTCGGAATCGCCGCTCGCGAACAAGGTGACGTCGTGGCCCTGGCGGACCAGTTCTTCGGTGATCCAGCTGACGACGCGCTCTGTGCCGCCGTAGAACTTGGGCGGTACGGCTTCCGAGAGCGGGGCGATCTGGGCAATGCGCACGAAAGGTCTCCTGAGTAGCCTGCGTTTCGGGGATCTAACCCGACCCGGGCTGAGTGGGACATGAACGAAACCCACGGCCAAGGTTATGGTTCCTTGTGCGGTGCAAAGGCAGCGCTTCGTCGTCTTCACCGGGACTTGTCCCCGGTATCCTCGACGACCGGTCGGCCCGCGATGCCCGATCGAGCCGCGAGCCCCGTGGACCGGGACGCCGGCGGACATGGCGATCCGCGGCGCGCACAAGAATCGAAATCGTAAAGAGCAGCTTTGAAGTATTACAAATCGATGTTGTGGCCTTTCGGCGACGCCTCCGAAAGGATCATATCCGCCGGTCGCTTTCCGCGTTGAGATCATTGCAAGCACCGCACGCCATCGCTCAAGGATTGCGCGGAGCCGATCGGCTTCGAATATCCAAGCGCGAGCGAAAACCATGGTCGGTGATGGTGGAGATGCGAGACGTCCCCGTCATGAAACCATCGGTTGCTTTCTCGCCGCGGTGGCCGGCCTGCTGGCGGGTGTCGCATCCCCGGTCCCAGCACTGGCCGGCCCGGCCACGGACGAGGTCGTCCTGTCCGAGCTGAGCGTGACCGGCACGGGCGGCGAGCGGGCGGGCGGACCGGTGGTCGGCTATCGCGCCACGCGCTCGGCGACGGCCACGCGCACCGACACGCCGCTGGCCGACACGCCGCAATCCGTCCAGGTGGTGCCGCGCGACGTGTTGGTGGATCAGCAGGACGTTCGGCTCGGCGACGCGCTGCAGAACGTCAGCAACGTGCAGCCGGGCGGCACCCTGCAGGGGCGGAGCGAGACCTTCATCATCCGCGGCTTCGCCACGCAGACCTACGCCATCGACGGCATCCTGCTGAACCAGGCGAGCAACTTCTACACCGTCCAGCGCGACCTCGCCGACGTGGAGCGCATCGAGGTGCAGAAGGGACCGGCCTCGGTGCTGTACGGCCGCGGCGAGCCCGGCGGCCTGATCAACATCGTCACCCGGCAGCCGACGCTCGTCCCGTCCGGCGACCTCAACATCCAGGGCGGCAGCTTCGGCTTCCGGCGCGTGCAGGGCTCGGTGTCGAGCGCCATCCCGGGCGTCGAGGGCCTGGCGGCCCGCATCAGCTTCGCGGGACAGTCCGACCCGACCTTCCGCAACTACGGCGATCGCGACAATGCCCGCACCTTCGCGGCGCCGGCCTTCGCCTGGAACCCGTCTCCCGACACCCGCGTGTCGTTCGTCGGCGAGTTCACCCGCACCGACACCCAGTACGACGAGGGACTGATCGCCCGGAACGGACGCGTCCTCCTCGACGACATCGGCCGCTACTACGGCGAGCCCTTCAGCCGCTACAACGCCACGGCGAATTTCGGCGTGCTCCGCATCGAGCACGACGTGAACGAGTCCATCACCCTACGCGAGGTCTTCAGCGCCCAGGGCGGCGCCTTCGATCTCGTCGCGACCCGTGCGACGGGCCTGACCGACAACAACAGGACCGTGTCACGGCGCGAGACCGCGGTCCGCTCGGCCTATGCCTCGATCGACAGCCAGACCGAGATGGTCGCGAAGTTCGACCTGTTCGGGCTGCGCAACACCGTGCTGGTCGGGCTCGAGTACGCCGACGGCTTTCGCCATTCCTACACGACGCAGAGCACCGGCTATCCGTCGGTCAGCTTCCTCACGCCGAGCTTCGGCTCGGCCATCGTCGGCACGGCGCTGCAGGGCGACCTCCGCCAGAGAAGCGAGCTCTACGGCCTCTTCCTCCAGGACCAGGTCAACCTCGGCTACGGCCTGCAGGTGCTGCTCGGCGTCCGCTACGACACCGGAACGCAGTTCTACTTCAACCGGACGCCGACCTCGCGCACGATCCCGCCGGACCTGGCGTTGTCCGGGACCTCGCCGCGGGTCGGCCTCGTCTACCGGCCGCTCGATCCGCTGACGCTCTATGCGAGCTACACGACGTCGTTCAAGCCGCAGACCGCCAACGTCCTCAACGTCTCGAACCCGACGCCCGAGACCGGGGACCAGGTCGAGGTCGGAAGCCGCCTCGACCTTACGCCGGACCTGACCCTGAGCGCGGCCGCCTTCCGCATCACCCGCCAGAACGTGGCCGCCGCCGACCCCGTCAACACCGGCTTCTCGGTGATCACCGGCGAGCAGCGCTCGCAGGGCGTCGAGGCGGATCTGGCCGGCCAGATTCTGCCGGGCTGGAAGGTCATTGGCAGCGTCGGCTACCTCGATGCGCGGATCACCAAGGATGACGTCTACGTCGTCGGGAACCGCCTGATCGGCGTGCCGAGCTTCAGCACCAGCCTGTGGTCGACCTACCAGTTCCAGGAGGGCCCGTTGCGCGGCTGGACCGTCGGCGGCGGCATCACCTATGTCGGGCGGCGCACCGGCGACCTGAACAACAGCTACTCCGTCGGCGGCTTTGCGCGCCTCGACGCGGCCGTGTTCTACGATATCGACGAGCACGCCCGCTTCTCGCTGAATGCCCGCAACCTCACCGACCGGCGCTACATCGAGCAGCCGTTCAACCAGTTCAACAACGCCCCGGGCGCGCCGCTCTCGGTGCTCGCCACGATCACGGCCAAGCTGTGAGCCGAGCCCCGGACGCGTCGCTCGGGACGGCGGGGCCGATCGGGCATCCGCGAAGGCATTGAAGCGGCGCGCGGTTTCTGCCATAAGCCGCTCCGCGTGGAACCGCCCGGCCGGTTAGGGCTGCCGTGGCGGTTCATGCTGCTCCACCAGAAGCATCCATCGAGCGCACCCCTCCGGCCATCGTCGGACGGCTGGGGTTTCGCGCAGCGGAGAGCCAAATGCCCAAGCTGAAGACCAAATCGGGCGCCAAGAAGCGCTTCAAGATCACCGGGACCGGCAAGGTCATGTACGCCCAGGCCGGCAAGCGCCACGGGATGATCAAGCGGACGACGAAGCAGATCCGCAACCTGCGCGGCACCACCACCCTGTTCGAGGGCGATGCCGCCAACGTGAAGAAGTACTTCCTGCCCAACAGCCGGTAAGCCCTTCACGACCGCCGAGACTGCTTTTTTCGATCCAGGAGATACACCATGGCCCGCGTCAAACGCGGCGTGACCAGTCACGCCAAGCACAAGAAAGTCCTCAAGGCCGCCCGTGGCTATTACGGCCGGCGCAAGAACACGATCCGCATCGCCAAGCAGGCGGTCGAGAAGGGCATGCAGTATGCCTACCGCGACCGCAAGAACAAGAAGCGCACGTTCCGCGCCCTCTGGATCCAGCGCCTGAACGCTGCCGTCCGCGAGCACGGCCTGACCTATTCGCGCTTCATCGACGGCCTGGCGAAGTCCGGCATCGCGGTCGACCGCAAGGCGCTGTCCGACCTCGCGATCCACGAGCCGGCGAGCTTCGCCGTCGTGGTCGAGAAGGCCAAGGCCGCCCTGCCCGCTCAGTCCGCCAAGGCCGCCTGAGCCTCATCCGAGCGACGAACCGGCGAAAGGCGCGGGGCTCCCTCGGGGAGCGCCGCGCCTTCGTCATGTTCGCACACCCTGTGACCACGAGCCTGCGCGCCGACGGCGCCGGGCGGTGAACCGCACGCGATGGGACAGCGATGACCGATCTCGACACCCTCGAACGCGACCTGCTCGCCCAGGTCGCGGCCGCCGCCGACGAGGCGTCGCTCGAGGCCCTGCGCGTCGCGGCGCTCGGCAAGAAGGGCAGCGTCTCCGAGTTGCTGAAGACGCTGGGCGCGATGAGCCCGGAGGAGCGCAAGCAGCGCGGCCCGCTCATCAACGGCCTGCGCGACCGGGTGCAGGGCGCGATCGCCCAGCGCCGCGACGCGCTCGCCGAGGCGGCCCTCGAAGCGCGGCTCGCGGCCGAGCGCATCGACGTGACCCTGCCGCTGCGCGAGGCGCCCGAGTCCCGCGGCCGCATCCACCCGATCAGCCAGGTCATCGACGAGATCACCGCGATCTTCGCCGACATGGGGTTCTCGGTCGCCGAAGGCCCGGACATCGAGACCGACGAGCTGAACTTCACCGCGCTGAACTTCCCGCCCGGGCATCCGGCGCGGGAGATGCACGACACCTTCTTCCTGGCGCCCGACGCCGAGGGCAAGCGCAAGGTGCTGCGCACGCACACCTCGCCGGTCCAGATCCGCACCATGCGGTCGCAGACGTCGCCGATCCGGGTGATCATCCCGGGCCGGACCTACCGGCACGATTCCGACCAGACCCACACGCCGATGTTCCATCAGGTCGAGGGGCTGGTGATCGACAAGGCGGCCAACATCGCCAACCTGAAATGGGTGCTCGAGGCGTTCTGCAAGGCGTTCTTCGAGGTCGACGCCGTCAAGATGCGCTTCCGACCCTCGTTCTTCCCCTTCACCGAGCCCTCGGCGGAGGTCGATATCCAGTGCTCGCGCAAGGGCGGCGAGATCCGCTTCGGCGAGGGCACCGACTGGCTCGAGATCCTCGGCTGCGGCATGGTGCACCCGAACGTGCTGCGGAATTGCGGCCTCGACCCGAGCGAGGTCCAGGGCTTCGCCTTCGGCGTCGGCATCGACCGCATCGCCATGCTCAAGTACGGCATGCCGGACCTGCGGCCGTTCTTCGAGGCCGACCTGCGCTGGATCGAGCATTACGGCTTCCGCCCGCTCGACGTGCCGAGCCTGATCGGCGGCCTGACGGGGTGACAACGCACGAGGTCGAAGCAATGACCGAACAGGAATTGACGACGCTCGCCAACGACATCCTTCGCGACGTTCTGGCGCCGCACGGCTTCGAGCACGCGGACATGATCGCCGGGTCCGATCACGACGGAGAACCGTCGCTCGTGGTGATCGCGCATTTCAAGTCGGATGCGGGCGTCACCGACGGTGCCGTATCGACGAAGGCCCTATCGCGGCTCCGGCAGGGATTGCTGGATCGCGGAGAAACCCGTTTTCCCTACATCCGCTACGACTATCCCGGAGACGAAGTCCTCGGCGACGATGTTTCCGACGAGGACCACCACGACGTCGGGATTGCCGGCAAAGGTGCGCCGGACCGACTGCCGGGACACGGCTGATGCCGCGGCTGGGCAACCCGATCGTCTACGATCTGTTGGACGTCGCTTTCGGGCTTGCCGAGACGCGCGGTCGGCCCAACCTGCGCAAGGCTGCGCATCGGCGAGCGGTCAGCAGTGCCTACTACGCCGTGTTCCATGCGTTGTGCTTCGTCTGCGCGAGCGAGCTGCTCGGGTGGACGCAGCCGAACACCTTGGTGGAGCCCGTCTACCGCCTGCTCGACCACGGTGCTGCCAAGCAGCGCCTGAAAGGCCGAGGCGCCTTGGCAATCGGCCCGCAGATCGTCGATATCGGCAACAATTTCATCGACCTACAGGAAGCGCGAAACCTCGCCGATTATAGTCCGCCCGGACTCCTGGTCCGTCACGACGAGACGCTGCGATTGATCGCTCTCGCCGCTCAGACCGTCACGCTCATCGAGCAATTGCCCACATCCGATCGCAAGCAGCTTGCGGTTCTCCTCATCGCGAAGCCCCGCCTGGCTTGAGCGGAAGCATTCAAACATGAAATTCACCCTCTCCTGGCTCAAGGACCACCTCGACACCGAGGCGTCCCTCGACGTGATCGCCGAGACGCTCACCCGCATCGGGCTCGAGGTCGAGGGCATCGAGGACAAGGCGGCGGCGCTGAAACCCTACGTGGTGGCGAAGATCCTCACCGCCGAGCAGCATCCCAACGCCGACCGGCTCAGGGTCTGCAGCGTCGACGCCGGGGACGGGCAGCCGCTCCAGGTGGTCTGCGGCGCGCCGAACGCGCGCGCCGGCCTGCTCAGCGTGTTCGCGCCGCCGGGCACCTACGTGCCGGGCAAGAACATGACCCTCTCGGTGGGCAATATCCGCGGCGTCGAGAGCCGCGGCATGCTGTGCTCAGGGGCCGAGCTCGGCCTCGGGGACGACCACGACGGCATCCTCGAGCTGCCGGCCGACGCGCCGGTGGGCACGCCCTACGCGCTGTGGGCCGGGCTCGACGATCCGGCGATCGAGATCAACCTGACGCCGAACCGCCCGGACTGCGCCTCGGTCCACGGCATCGCCCGCGACCTCGCCGCCACCGGCATCGGTGCCCTGAAGCCCCTGGCCGAGCCGCCGATCCGCGGCGAAGACCCCTGCCCGGTCGCCGTCGCCCTCGACATTCCCGAGGCGGCGCGCGACCTCGCCCCGCACTTCGCCCTCCGCCGCGTGCGCGGCGTGCGCAACGGGTCCTCGCCGGACTGGATGCAGGCGCGGCTGCGTGCGATCGGCCTTCGCCCGATCAACGCGCTGGTCGACATCACCAACTACATGACCTTCGACCAGGGCCGGCCGCTGCACGTGTTCGACGCCGCCAAGGTGGCCGGCGGCCTGACCGTCCGGCTCGCCCGCGAGGGCGAGACCCTGAAGGGCCTCGATGGGCGCGAGCACGCGCTCGGCGGCGAGATGGTCGTCATCGCCGACGACAACGGCGTCGAATCCATCGCCGGCATCATCGGCGGGGCGGCCTCGGGCTGCGACGCCTCCACCACCGACGTGCTGATCGAATCGGCGCTGTGGAACCCGGCCAACATCGCGCAGACCGGACGGCGGCTCGGCGTGATCACCGATTCGCGCTACCGCTTCGAGCGCGGCGTCGACCCGGCCTCGACGCTGCCCGGGCTCGACCGCGCGACGCAGCTCGTCCTCGACCTCTGCGACGGGATCCCGTCCGAGGCGACGATCGCCGGCGCGATGCCCAAGACCGACCGCGTCGTCGACTTCCCCTGGACCGAAGTGCGGCGTCTGGCCGGGATCGAGCTGTCCCGCGCCGAGATGACCGTCACGTTGGAGGCGCTCGGCTTCCAGGTCTCCGGCACCGGCGACCGGGCGAAGGTGCTGCCGCCGTCGTGGCGGCCCGACATCGAGGGCGAGGCCGACCTCGTCGAGGAGATCATCCGCATCGCGGGCCTCGACCGGATCGAGCCGAAGCCGCTGGCGCCGCTGGCCGGCCTCGCGCGCCCGACGCTGACGCTGATCCAGAAGCGCACCCGCCGCGCCAAGCGCGCGCTGGCGAGCCGCGGCCTGATGGAAGCGGTGACGTGGTCGTTCATCCCGCACGACGACGCGGTGCTGTTCGGCGGCGGCGGCGCCGACCTGGTGCTGGCCAACCCGATCGCCTCGGAACTCTCCGACATGCGGCCGAGCCTGGTGCCGGGCCTGCTGCGCGCGGCGCAGCGCAACGCCGACCGCGGCTATCCCGATGCCGCCCTGTTCGAGGTCGGGCAGTGCTTCGCCGACGACACGCCGGAGGGACAGACCATCCGCGCCGCGGCCGTGCGCCGGGGAACGGCCAACCTCGCGGGCGGCGGGCGCCACTGGGACGGCACCGCGCCGACCGTCGACGCCTTCCAGGTCAAGGCCGACGCGATGGCGATGCTGGCCGCCCTCGGCGTTCCGACGGGCGGGCTCCAGGTCGTGGCGGGCGGCCCGGACTGGCTGCATCCCGGCCGCTCGGGCACGCTCCAGTTCGGCCCGAAGAACCCGGTCGGCTTCTTCGGCGAGGTGCATCCGCGGGTGATGAAGGCGCTGGATCTCAAGGGCACCCTGGTGGCGTTCGAGATCGTCCTCGACGCGATCCCGGCCCCGAAGCTGAAGCCGACCAAGACCAAGGGCGCGGCGACGCTCTCGGACTTCCAGCCGCTGTCGCGCGACTTCGCCTTCGTCGTCGGCCGCGACGTCGCCGCCGGCGAGATCGTCAAGGCGGCGGCCGGCGCCGAGCGCAAGCTCGTCACCGGCGTCGACGTGTTCGACGTCTACGAGGGCACCGGCATCCCGGACGGCTCGAAATCGGTGGCGATCGCGGTGCGGCTGCAGCCGCTGGAGCGGACGCTGACCGACGCGGAGATCGAGGCGGTGAGCGCCCGGATCGTCGCCGAGGTCGGCCGCAAGACCGGCGCGACGTTGCGCGGCTGAACCCCGCGCCCCGACGACCATACCGGCGCGCGACCTGCACGCGACGCGATCGGCACGCAACGAGGGCGACCCGACCATGACCGACGCCGAAGCGCTCAGCCAGGCACTGTCCCTTGCCGAGACCCTGCCCGAGCCGCTGCTGCGTCGCGCCCTGGCCGAGCCGGATCTCGTCGCGGACGAGACCCTTCGCCTCCTCGCGGGGGCGGCCGAGGGCGCCGAGCTGACGCCGGAGCAGGAGAACCTGCTGTTCTGGGGGCTGCACGTGCTCGCCCATGCCCGCGATCCGCGGCTGCTCGCCCCGCTCCTGCGCTTCCTGCGCCAGGACGAGGAGAGCGTGGACGCGGTGCTCGGCGACGCCGTCACCACGACGCTCGCCCGCATGATCGCGAGCCTGTTCGACGGGCGGATCGACGGGATCTTCGCGCTGATCCTCGACAGCACGGTCGACGATGCGGTGCGCCAGGCGCTGCTGTCCGCCTGCGTCTTCCTGGCGATCGAGGGTCGGATTCCGCGCCAGACCCTGCGCGACCTGCTGGTCCGCTTCGACGACGCGAAGGCCGCCGTCGAGGAGGCGGTCGGCTGGATCGCCTGGGAGGAGGCGATCGCCTATCTCGGCCTGCGCGAGCTCGCCCCGCGGGCCGAGGCGGCCCGGCGCGACAAGCGCATCACCGACGAGTTCAGCGATGCCGCGTGGTTCAAGGAGACCCTGCGCGAGGCCGAGCGCAAGCCCAACGACCGGTCGCGCCTCGACGCGTGGAACCACGGCTACCTCGACGACCCGATCGTTCAGCTCGCCTGGACCAAGGCCGGCTACGGCCTGCCGACGGTCAACCCGTTCAAGGACGTCGGCCGCAACGATCCCTGCCCGTGCGGCAGCGGCAAGAAGTTCAAGAAGTGCTGCCTCGGCAAGGTGGATGCCGAAGCGGAATGGACCCCGCCATCAGGCTTGTGACGGCACCGCGCCGCTGAGCGGGTTCGCCTCGTCCCAGGCGTAGCCCAAGGTCTCGAACCGCATCGCGCGGGCATCGACCATCAGCAGCCGCCCGACCAGCGGCTCGCCGAAGCCGGTCACCGCGCGGATCACCTCCATCGCCATCAGCGAGCCCATCACGCCGGCGAGCGCCCCGAGCACGCCGGCTTCCGCGCAGGGCGGCACGGTGCCGGGCGGCGGCGGGTTCGGGAACAGGCAGCGGTAGGTCGGGTTCGGGGCGCCGTCCGGCCCGGTCTCGTGGGCGCGGATCGTCGTCAGCGTGCCGTCGAAACGGCCGAGGGCGGCGGTGACCAAGGGGCGGCGCGCCCGGTAGCAGGCGTCGGACACGGCGTAGCGGGTCGCGAAGTTGTCCGAGCCGTCGGCGACGACGTCGTACGCGGCGGCCAAGGCTTCGGCGGATGCGGCATCGATCCGGATCGGATGGGCGACCACCGTCACGTTCGGGTTGAGGCGGGCGACGGCGTCCGCGGCGCTTTCGACCTTCGGCCGGCCGAGATCCGGTGTGCCGTGGATGATCTGGCGCTGCAGGTTCGAGAGCGAGACCGTGTCGTCGTCGACGATGCCGATCGTGCCGATGCCGGCGGCGGCCAGGTACTGGATCAGCGGGGCGCCGAGCCCGCCGGCACCGATCACGAGCACGCGCGCCGCCTTCAGCCTGCCCTGCCCGGGGCCGCCGATCTCCGGCAGCACGAGGTGGCGGGCGTAGCGTTCGATCTCGTCGGATGTCAGGGCCATGCGCAGCAGATAATCCGCGCGACCGGCCGGTGAAAGCGCGACGGCCCGTGAAAGGCGCATGGTCTGGGAATGGCGACGCGCGACCGCAGCATGAAAACGCCGCCTCGCGGAGCGAGACGGCGTTTTGGAATTCCACGGGCCTCGGCGGAGCGATCAGCGCGGCGCCAGGATCATGATCATCTGGCGGCCTTCGAGCATCGGCTCGCTTTCCACCTTGGCGATCTCGGCGGTCTCGGTCTTCACCCGCTCGAGCAGGCGCAGGCCGATATCCTGGTGCGCCATCTCGCGGCCGCGGAAGCGCAGGGTCACCTTGACCTTGTCGCCCTCCTCGAAGAAGCGCTGCACCGACTTCATCTTGGTGTCGTAGTCGTGCTTGTCGATGCCGGGGCGGAGCTTGATCTCCTTGACCTCGACCGTCTTCTGCCGCTTACGGGCCTCGTTCTGCTTCTTCTGTTCGTTGAAGCGGAAGCGGCCGTAATCGAGCAGCTTGCAGACGGGAGGAACGGAGTTCGGTGCGATCTCGACGAGGTCGAGGCCGGCCTCTTCGGCCAGGGCCAGAGCATCGAAGAAGGCGACGACGCCCCGGTTCTGGCCGGTGTCGTCGATGAGCTGCACTTCGCGCACGCCGCGGATGTCCCGGTTGGCGCGAGGCCCGTCCTTCTGCGGGGCCGGCATGGCTCTCATGGGTCTACGAATGGCGGTGTTCTCCTGATGCAACGACGAAACGGCGGCCCCTGGCATCCCGTTCCAGGCTGCCCAGACCACCGATCGCTCCGGCCGATCCCGGACAGCTTACCTTGGCCGAACCGTGCGGCAAGTCAACACATGCCGCCGTCTCGACGCAAAACGATACCGGCTCCCGCGATGCGAAAACCTTTTCCCGGATGTGAAGCTTGCAGGCCAAAAGCACAAGCCCCCATCGCGACGCGGGGTCAGGCGGGCTCCGATCGGCCGAGCAGCTTGGCGTAGATCGCCAGCGTGTCGCCGACCATGCGCTCCAGGGAGAAGTTCGCCTCCACATGGGCGCGCTCGCGGCGGGCCAGCGCGTCGCGCGCGCTGGCGCCGAGCGACAGCGCCTCCGTGAGTGCCGCCGCGAGCGCCGCCGCATCGCCGGCGGGAACCCGCCAGCCGGTGCGCTGGCCGGCCGACACTTCGGGCGGGCTCAAAACGGTTTCGGGGACCGCGCCGAGGTCGGACACCACCACCGGCGTGCCGAGCGCCTGGGCCTCGACGGCGGAACGGCCGAACGCCTCCGGCTCGACGGAGGGCACCGCGACGACCGAGGCGGCCCGGAAGGCCGCCGGCATGTCGGTGCAATGCCCGACGCGGCGGACGACGCCCTCGAGCCCGCGCGCCACGACCAGCGCGTCGAGCTCGCGCTCGTAGGCGACCCTGCCCTGGGGGTCGCCCGCGAGCACGATGGCGAAGTCGGCGACGCCCTGCGCGCGCATCAGCGCCGCCGCCTCGATCAGGATGCGCTGACCCTTCCACGCGGTGAGGCGGGCCGCCAGCAGGACGACGCGCTCGTGCGGGGCGACGCCCCAGACGCGGCGCAACGCCTCGACCCGCGCGGCGCCGACCGCGACGGGAGTGAAGGCGGAGAGGTCGGTTCCGCGGTGGATCACCTGAACCCGGTCGCCCGCCTGCTCGGCATGCAGGCGACGGATCAGGTCGGCGGTGTAGTGCGAGTTGGCGATCACCACGTCGCCGCGTGCCATCACCGAGTTGTACAGCACCTTCACGCCGGTACGGCCGGAATAGCTGCCGTGATAGGTCGTGACGAAGGGCAGCTTCAGCCGTCGCGCGGCGCCGAGCGCGACCCAGGCCGGGGCGCGGGACCGCGCATGGATGATCTGCACGCCCTCGCGCCGGCACAGGCGCGCCAGGCGGCCGACGTTGAGGGCCATCTGGACGGGGTTCTTCGATGCCGCCGGGAACGGCAGGCAGATGCCGCCCTTGGCCTGAAGCTCGCCGACGAGGCGCCCGCCCTCCGTCGCCACCAGCGCACGCGCACCCGCCGCCGCGAGGCCGGCCGCGATGTCGACGGTGGTGCGCTCGGCACCGCCGGCGTCGAGCTCGGGAATGATCTGGAGGACGCAGGCACCGGCCAGCGGCGACGCGTCGCCGGGGAAGCCGACCGACGGACGGGAATCGCCGTTCATCGGCGGCTGCGCGGCGAGAGGGCGCAGGCGGGCCGCGGCCGCAGGGAAGCGTTCATTGTCATAGGATCACGGGTACGCTTTACGGTCTGGTAAACGGGCGCTGAAGACGCGGCGTTCAGGTCGGGAACGCGCGGGCCGGGCGAATCGGGAGAGCGGGATGCGGGACGGGACGACGTTGGAGCACGTCGACGTCGGCGAAGGAGCGGACCGACGCCGGATCGCCGTGCGCGTGCGCGACGGGGCGGGTCCGGCGATCGTCTGGCTCGGAGGCTTCCGCTCGGACATGGGCGCCACCAAGGCGATGGCGGTCGACGCCTGGGCCGCCGCCGAGGGGC
The DNA here is from genome assembly GCF_022829665.1 of Methylobacterium sp. E-041. Taxonomy (NCBI): domain Bacteria; kingdom Pseudomonadati; phylum Pseudomonadota; class Alphaproteobacteria; order Hyphomicrobiales; family Methylobacteriaceae; genus Methylobacterium; species Methylobacterium sp. E-041. The sequence continues at coordinate 117,786 of NZ_JAKSYQ010000181.1, forward strand.
GGCGCTTCGTGCGGTTCGATTATTCCGGCCACGGCGAATCCGAGGGCGAGTTCTCGGCCTGCACGATCTCGACTTGGCTCGCCGACGCCGAGGGCGTGCTCGCCGCGCACGCGCCGGAAGCGCCGGTGCTGATCGGATCCTCGATGGGCGGATGGATCGCCTGCCTCGCGGCGCGAAACCTCGCCGCGCGCGGGGCGCCGGCGCCGACCGGCCTCGTGCTGATCGCGCCGGCCCTCGACTTCACCGAGGACCTGATGTGGGATCGGTTCCCGCCCGAGGTGCGCCGCACGCTGGAGCAGGACGGCGTCTGGCTGCGCCAGAGCGCCTACGCGCCCGAGCCCGACGCGATCACCATGGCGCTGATCGAGGATGGCCGGCGCAACCGCCTGCTGACGGGCGCCCTCGACCTGCGCTGCCCGGTCCACATCCTCCAGGGGATGAACGATCCGGACGTGCCGCACGCCCACGCCTTCCGCATCCTGGACCGGCTGCCGGCGGCGGGCACGGTCCTCACGCTGATCGCGGACGGCGACCACCGCCTGTCGCGGCCGCAGGATATCGCGCGGCTGCGCTCGGCGGTGGCGGAGATGGCGAGACCGGCTAGTGCAGGCTGACCGGGAAGAGGTCGTGCTCGGCGGCGTTGGCGAGGATCACCTCGCGCGAATCCGCGAGCAGGATCGGCGCGCCGCTGGCCGACAGGAGCGCGAACAGGTCGAGGCCGGGCGTCAGCTGCGGCGCCTGCGGGAACAGCCGCATCACCTCGTCGGAGCGGATCGAGCGGACGTAGGCGATGTGACCTTCGCCCAGAGCCGCGAGGTCGGCGGCGTTGAATTCGGCCGGATCGAGGTCGGCGGCCGTCAGCGGGGAGGTGTTGAGGTCGGTCATGTCGTGCCCTCCTTTCGAGGCAGAGCAATCGGCCCGGAAACGATCCCGTCTTGATCGAACCGATCCGGCGATCGTGGGCCTGATCCTGATGTGGGGTGCTTTTCCCGCGGATCAATCGCGCTCGAGGATGGCGATGCGGCGCACCACCCGCTCGGGCTCGGGCCGCGCCAGATCGATCGAGAGCAGCCCGTTCGACAGGTCGGCGCCGAGCACCTCCATCCCGTCGGCCAGCAGGAACGCGCGCTGGAACTGCCGCGCCGCGATGCCGCGGTGGAGGAACAGCCGCTCCTTGTCATCGACCTGACGGCCGCGGACGATCAGCTGGTTCTCCTCCAGCATCACGTCGAGCTGGTCGCGCGTGAAGCCGGCCACCGCCAGGGTGATCCGCAGGCGGTCCGGCTCCCGGTCGGTGCGGGCCAGACGCTCGATGTTGTAGGGCGGGTAGCCGTCGTTGGCGGCCTTGGAGACCCGGTCGAGGGCCTGCTCGATCTCGTCGAACCCGAGCAGGAACGGGTGTCCGAACGGAGATGGACGGGTCATCGGCGGCAACACCCCTGTGGAGGCCCCGTGCCCGAATGCCGGTGGGCGCCTCGTCGCGGGGCCCGCTGGCGGCAGCGCCCCTTCCGGCCCAGCGGCCCGGCACGCCAAGATATGGACGAGGCGACCCGGCCCATCAAGGGACGCCGCGCCGCGCCGAAGGCGGGACGCACGGGCAGAAGCGGCAACGGACGGCGGGATCTTTCGGCAACAGACGACGGCCGAGAACAGGGATGTATTCGTAACAGTTTGGAACGGCTCTGATTTTCGGCCATGCCCTTGATCCTTGCCCTCCACCTCGGATACTTCCGCCCCGCAGGCACAGTGCGGTCCGTTTCAGCGTGACGAGGCGGTGCGGCAGGCACTTTCCGGAGGCCGAATGTCCGCACCGATCCTGTCGAAGCATGCGCCGATGCCGCGGGTGGCGGAGGTCTGCGGCGACGACGCGGAGGTGCTGGCGCTCTCGGTCGCCCGGTTCGTGGCCGCGGGCTACATGACGCGGGACATCGCGTGCTGGGATGCGGCGTTCGACGGTGCGGAGACGCTCCTCGGCGCCGAGGCCGGCGGCCGCTTCGTCTCCGGGATCGTCGGGGTCGTCCGCGCGCTGCGCGCCGAGCGGGCCGATGACGGGCCGTTCATGCCGGCGACCTGCTGCCGGCTGACCGGGCACGAATGCGCGTTGGTCGGCCTGATCGGGCGCGGCCGGCGCAGGCTCTGGGGCGAGGTCGAGCGCGGCGCGGCCGCGATCACCGGCCGGCCCGAAGCGCCGCGCCTCGTCGCCGCGCTGCGTGCGGCGGTCGGGCCGATCGACGAGGCCGCGGGGCGTCTCGGGGCATCGAAGCGCCGGCCGGACGGTGCGGCCCTGCACTGACCGGACGGAGCCGGACCCGACCGGATCCTTCCGGGGCGAACGAGATCGATGCGGCGCAGGGCGCCGGGAGACCGCCGCGGGGCGGAGGATGGAAAGCGAGTCGATGGCTGAACAAATGCTCGGGCGAGGCGTCCCGCTCTACCGGCGCCGGATCGGGCGCCTCGCGCTCGATACGGCGGCCAGCGCCGGGCTGTCGCTCGTGCTGGCGGCCTCGCTCGTCGTGTCGGCAACGGCGCAGGACGCCGGTTCCGCCGACAAGGCCGCGCCGATCAAGCTCCAGCTCAACCGGCTCGAGCCCGCCGACGATTCGTGCCGCGCGACCATCATCGTCGACAACAGCCGTGGGACGGCCCTGAAATCCTACAAGCTCGACCTGTTCGCCTTCGACACCGACGGGATCGCGCAGAAGCGGGTCGCCGCCGAGCTCGGCCCGATCCCTGCCCGCAAGACCACCGTCAAGATCTTCAACTTCCCCGGGATCGCGTGCCCAAAGCTGAGCCGCGTGCTGCTCAGCGACGTGCTCGCCTGCGAGGGCGGGGACGCCACCCGCGAATCCTGCCTGGAGCGCACCGAGACCGAGACCAAGGCGAACGTCCCGTTCGATCGCTGAGCCGACCTCGCCGGCGGGCACGCCGGCGAGACCTCGTGAGAACCGACCCGCCCGACGGCCTCGCGCCGCCGGGCGGCCCGCGGCCGTTGCCGCATCCGAATGACACCCGAGGGAACCCGCAATGGATCCGACTTCCGCCCCGATCGATGCCGGTCACGACTTCTCGTTCGTGGGCCTGTTCCTGCAGGCCGACCCGATCGTGAAGGGGGTGATGATCCTGCTGGTGGTCGCCTCCCTCGCCTGCTGGACCGTGGTGTTCGAGAAGATCGTCCGGCTCGCAGCCGCCCGGCGGCAGGCCAAGGCGTTCGATGCGCTGGTGCGCTCGGGCGGCAACCTCGAGACCGGGATGAAGGGCATCGCCGGCCACGTGGTGAAGGCGGCCCTCGACGCGTGGCGCGACCAGGACGCCTCGGAGACCCGCGCCGAGCGGCGCGACCGCATCGAGCGGGCCATGCGCGCCGCGCTGACGCTGGAGGTCAAGCGCTTGCAGAACGGCCTCGCGCTCCTGGCGACCTCCGGCTCGACGGCGCCGTTCGTCGGCCTGTTCGGCACGGTCTGGGGCATCATGAACTCGTTCTCGTCGATCGCCCGCAGCCAGGACACCTCGCTCGCCGTGGTGGCGCCGGGCATCGCCGAGGCGCTGTTCGCCACCGCGATCGGCCTCGTCGTCGCGATCCCGGCGGTGATGGCCTACAACAAGCTCGCCAACGACGTCGGGCGGATCCAGAGCACCTTCGTCTCCGGCATCGGCGTGCTCGGCAACCGCCTCGCCCGCGACCGCGGCGTCCAGCACCGCGCCGCCGCCGAGTAGCGCCCCCCGGCGATCTCACGATGCGCGAGCCCGACCCCGCGAAGGGCGGCCGGGCCTTCCATTCCCGCAGCGGCCGCCCTCGAGGGCCGGGCCGCCGATCCCGGAGGACGCCGCATGGCGATGGGTTCGATCCGCGCGAGCGGTTCCGACGACGACGATCTCGACACCGCACCGATGTCGGAGATTAACGTGACGCCGATGGTCGACGTCATGCTGGTGCTGCTGATCATCTTCATGGTCGCGGCGCCGCTGATGACGACGGGCGTGCCGGTGCAGCTGCCGAAGACCTCGGCCGCCAAGGTCGCGCAGTCGCAGAAGCCGGTCGAGGTGACGATCGACAAGGACGGCAAGCCGTCGATCGCCAAGGAGATCTTCACGAACGAGACGCTGATGCCGCGCCTCCGCGCCATGGCGGCCGAGAACAAGGACCAGGTGATGCTGGTCCGCGGCGACAAGGACGTGCCCTACGGCAAGATCATGGAAGTGATGGGCCTCGTCGGGCAGGCGGGCTTCACCAAGGTCTCGCTGATCGCCCAGTCGCCCGGCGGTGCCGCGCCCGGCGCGTCTCCGGCGGCGCCCTCAGGTGGGGCGGCCAACGGGGCGGCTCGGTAAGCCATGTCCGTCATCGCCGACACCGGGGCTCCCGAATCCCGCACGTCCGGGCTCGTGCCCGCCTTCCTCGTCGCGCTCGTGCTGCATCTCGGCGCGCTGGCCAGCCTCGCCCTGTTCAAGCTGACCCCGCCGGCTCCCCCCGGCGAGCAGCAAATCTCGATCGACCTTGCCCCGCTGATGACCGACGCGGATACGCAGGCGCCGAGCGAGACCCAGGCGAGCGAAGCCGCTCCGCCGGAAACCAAGCCGGTCGAGGACCCGGCCGAGGCGGAGCCGACCAAGCCGCCGCCGGAGGTGGCCGAGGTGAAGCCCGACGAGGCCGTCGTCGCGCCGCCGCCGCCCGCGTCCGTCGCGGAGGTCCCGCCCGACGCCGTCGCGGTCGAGCCCGAGAGCCAGATCATCACCTCCCAGGCCGAGCAGGCCGAGCCGCTGGCGCCCCCGCCGCCGGTGGTCGCGCAGGCGCCGGAGCCCGAGAAGCCGGCCGAGCCGCAAAAGCCGAAGGTCGACCTCGCCAAGCTCAAGGCCGAGCGCGAGGCGAAGCTCCGGGCGCAGAAGCGCCGGGAAGAGCTCGAGGAGGCCCGCCGCGAGGCCATCGAGGAGCGCAAGGAGGCGGTCCGCGAGGCGAAGGCCAAGGCCGCCCGCGAGGCCAAGGCGAAGCAGGCCCAGGCCCGCGCGGGCGCCGAGAGCCGGAGTTCCGCATCGTCCTCACGCGAGAACGCGTCGGGCCGGGCCTCGGCCGGGAGCGATCCGAGCGCCATGCGGCAATGGACCGGGGCGATCAGCTCGGCGATCCATGGCCGGATGAACCCGGGTGCCGCGAGCGGCACGGCCGGCGGCACGGCGATGGTGCGCTTCACCGTGCTGCGGTCCGGCCAGGTGACGAGCGCCGGCCTCGCGCGCAGCAGCGGCGTCAGCCAGATCGACAGCGCGGCGCTCGGCGCCGTGCGCGGGAGCCTGCCGGCGGCGCCCGCCGGCGTGACCCAGTCGAGCCTGTCGGTGACGATCCCGCTCAATTATCGCGTGCGCTGAACCGACGTCCGAGCCGCCGGCGTAAGGTGCCGCCGGCGGTCATACGTTCGTTCGTCGAAGGTTAGGCTACGGCTGCACGGGAAAAGTCGCCGTGACTTGCCTTCGACCAGGCCGCGGCATTCGCCATCGGGGCCTCCGGCGTGCTACACAATCACTCGTTCCGCACGCCGCGACGGGTTCGCGGTGGATCGGCGGAGACGATGCGAACCGGCCGCCCACCTGTCCTCGGGTTGCGCCGAGCCTGCCCATCCCGACGCAACGGCGCGCTCCTGCGGAGCGTGGAGCGCCCTTGTCGTGACGGGACCCGGACGGGACGAAAGGAATATGATGAGCGACGAGATCGATACGGGCGCGGACGCCGAGGACGAAGTCCGGACGCCGGAAGAGGAAGCCAAGCACAAGGCCGAGGAGCGGGCCGAGCGCGCGGAACGGGCCGAGCGCATGCAGCGCGAGGGCGCCCAGGCCATGGCGGAGCACATCGCCTCGATCAAGGCCGTCGACGAGCGCACGGTCCGCCTGCGGGCGCTGCGGCTCGCCAAGGAGGCCGCCGACGCGCAGGCCAAGGCCGCCGAGGTGAAGCCGCTGACGAAGGCGGCCGCCGCGAAGGCCAAGGCGGCGGAGAAGGCTGCAGACAAGGCGGCCGACAAGGCCGTCGCCGAGAAGGCGGCCGCGAAGAAGAGTGCGGCCAAAGCCGCCAAGAAGGCCTGAGGCGCGACCATGGCCTTCGACCGCACGCGCCGCATCACCGATCCGCGTCAGGCGGCCGAGGCCGCCTTCAAGGCGGCCACCACCGCCAAGCCCGCCCCGGCGGCCGCACCGCCGGCCCCGCGCCAGCCGCAGGCCGCCCCGGGCGCGCGGGAATCGGTGACGCTCCGCCTCGACAGCGCCGTGCTCGCGCATTTCCAGAAGGACGGCCCGGGCTGGCAGGACCGCCTCAACGACGCGCTCAAGGCGCTCGTCGCCGGCTGACGCGCCACGCCGTCAGGTCGAGCCGCGCCGGATGCGGTTCACCGCACGGTCGAGGGCGCCGAGGAACTCGGACCGGTCGCGCGCCGAGAACGGGCGCGGCCCGCCGGTGATCGCGCCGGCCTCGCGCAGGTCCTGCATCAGGTTGCGCGTCGCCAGCGCCATGCCGATCGACGCGTCCGAGAACGGCTTGCCGTTCGGCCCGATCACCGTCGCGCCCGCCTTCACGCAGCGGCTGGCCAGCGGCACGTCGGCCGTGACGACGATGCTGCCCGGCCCGGCGCGTTCGGCGATCCAGTCGTCGGCGGCATCCATCGCGTCGCCGACCACCACGCGCTCGATCCAGGGCTCGCGCGGCACGTTCAGGAAGCTGTTGGCGACGACGTAGACGTGCAGCCCGTAGCGGGCGGCGACGCGATAGGTCTCGTCCTTCACTGGGCAGGCGTCGGCGTCGACGTAGATCGCCGTCGAGCCGGTCATGACGGCCGCCTCGCGGCGGCGCGCCGCTCCGCCGTCGCTCTCGGCCGACGGGCCTTCGGCACCAGGCGCGCCGAGAATCCCGCGACCATCAGGAGCACGCCAAGGGCGAACTGCGCCTTCGAGATCTCGCCGCCGATCGACAGCACGATCGCCCGGCCGACCACGACGATGCCGGCGAGCGGCAGGCCGTAGCGCAGCAGCATGCGCAGGGCGGTGAGCCAGCGTCCGCTCATCGCGCGACCCGAAGCGCCGGCCGCTCTGCCTCGATCGGCTGGGGCACCTCGGGGGCCGGCCGCTCCAAGGTCGCCACCGAGAGCGGCTGGCCGCGCCCGCGCAGGGCGTGGGCTCCGAGGGACCGCGCCGCGATCCCGGGCGGCAACCCGCCGAGGCGGGTGAGCAGGTCCTGCGAGATGAGGATGTTCACGCCGAGCGGCCGGCACAGCGCCTCGATCCGCGAGGTGACGTTCACCGCGTCTCCGAAATAGGCGATCTTGTGCCGGTCGACGCCGACTTCCGCCGTGACCACCGATCCGCCGTGCAGGGCCGCGCGCAGCCGCGGCACCGTGCCGAAGCGCGCGGTCCACGCCGGCGCATCCGCCTCGATCCGGTCGAGCACGTCGAACACGCAGGCGACGCAGCGCGCATCCTTGAGGCCGCGCGCCATCGGCCAGGTGATCATGGCGAGGTCGCCGATGTAATCGTCGGTGGAGCCGGCGTTGCGCCGCACCGGCTCGGCCAGCGTCGCGAAGATCGCGCCGAGATATTCCTGCGCCCGGAGGTCGCCGTGGGTCTCGGCGAAGGCGGTGGAGCCGACCACGTCGAGGAACAGGAAGATGCGCTCCTCCCGCACCGGCTTGTGGTAGCGTCCGACGAGGAAGTTCACGAACACCTCGCCGCCGATCAGGTCGCGCATCCGCACGACGAAGACCAGCAGCGCCGAGACCGCGAGCGAGTAGGCCAGCACCCGCGGCGTGATCCGAACCGCCGCCGACAGGCTGTCGGCGGTGAGCCCGAGCGACCAGACCACGAGGCCGCCGAGCGCGCAGCCGAGCGCGATCATCAGCACGTAGAGCAGCTCGGCCGAGGGCACGTACAGCATCGCCGGGAGGCGGCGCAGGCGCGTCTGAAGCCCGGAGAGAATCAGCCCGCGATCGAACGACAGCACCGTCACGCCGACGGCGAGACCGTAGATCAGGCCGGCGGCAAGCGAGGTGCCGCCGACGAACAGGAGGTTGTAGAGAAGACCGGCCCCGCCCGATGCGACGACGATCAGGGCCCAGAACCAGCGATGCTGCGGCAGCATTCAGCGATCCGCCTGGGCGGGGAGCGGGACGGGAGGCGGACAGGCAGCGTGCACGAAACCGATCCTGAAGCGTTCTCGAACCGGAGAAGGACGTAGCCCGCGGGACGGCGCCCCGTTTCGGAAACGGGACATCGTCCAAAGTCTAGGTCCGGACCCCGTGCCGAGCCATTGCTCAACGTCCCATGATGGCGCGATTAAGGCGCGGGCGCCATCCGTTCGCCGATCGGGCGGCCGCGCCGCAGACATCGGACCTTCGGGGCGCGCCGCGCGCCCCAGCGAGACAGGATCCACGCGATGCACGCCAGACCCTTCGGCTCGACCGGCCTCAACGTGGCGGTGATCGGGCAGGGCACGTGGCACATCGATGCCACGGCCCGCGACGGCGCGGTCGCCGCCCTGCGGGCGGGCATCGATGCCGGCATGACCCACATCGACACGGCCGAGATGTACGGCGACGGCGAGGCCATCGTCGGCGAGGCGATCCGCGGCGTGCGCGAGGAGGTCTTCCTCGTCTCCAAGGTGGTTCCGGGCAACGCGACGCGGCGCGGGGTGGCGCGGGCCTGCGAGCAGTCGCTGCGGCGGCTCGGGACAGACCGGCTCGACGCCTACCTGCTGCACTGGCCCGGCAGCCATCCGCTGGAGGAGACCATCGCCGGGTTCGAGGACCTGCGGCAGGCGGGCAAGATCCTGGCCTGGGGCCTGAGCAACTTCGACGTCGACGACCTCGACCGGGCGCTGCGCATCGCCGGCCCTTACCGCATTGCCTGCAACCAAGTGCTGTACCATCTCGGCGAGCGGGCGATCGAGCACGCGGTGCTGCCGTGGTGCGCCGCGAACGGGGTCGCGCTCGTCGGCTACTCGCCCTTCGGCAGCGGCGACTTCCCGAACCCGTCGAGCGCCGGCGGCCGCGTGCTCGCCGGCATCGCCGCGGCGCACGGGACGACGCCCTACGCCGTGGCCTTGGCGTTCCTGACGCGAATCGAGAACACCTTCACCATCCCGAAGACCGGCCGCGCATCGCGGGCGATCGAGAATGCGGGCGCGGCGAAGCTTTATCTCAACGCGGCCGAGATCGCGATGATCGAGGCGCAGTTTCTGCGCGGGCCGCGGCCGCGAACCCTGCCGATGCTGTGAATCGCGTGCGGTCGGCGCCGCCCTGTCGCGATACCGTCAGCGATCCCGGGCTATCGGTCGTCCTGGGCACGGGCGGGGAGCTTTCGGAGACGATGATGGCGAAGCGGTCGATCGCGCGGCGATGCCTGGCCGCCATGCTGGTCGGTGGTGCGGCCGTCGCCGCCGGCGGCGTCGCGGCCGCGCCGCTGGCCGGACCCTACGGCGAGACGCTGACGATCGACGACAAGGGCATCACGCTGCGCTTCCCGGACGACGCGGCCCAGCTTCGGATCGGCGGCAAGCTGCAGCTCGATTTCGGGGCGGCCGGCATCCGCCAGCCGGGGTTTGCCGAGCCGTTCTCCGACAACGTCGGCGTCCGGCGCTCGTGGATCGAGACCTACCTGACGCTCGGCAAATCCATCGAGATCGCGTTCCAGTACGATTTCGCCGACCCGATGCGGCCGATCAACGATGCGGCGATCGCCTGGAAAGGCATCCCGAACATGATCCTCACGGTCGGCAACATGAAGGAGCCGTTCAGCCTCGATCAGCTGATCAGCGACAACAACACCGTCTTCACCGAACGCTCGCTCGCCGACGCGTTCGCGCCGGCCCGCAATTTCGGCTTCGCGATCGGCCGGAGCGGGGCGGACTGGAGCGTCGTCACCAGCGTCTTCGGCGGCAACGCCAACACCGGCATCCGCAGCGAGGGCGTGGCCTCGACCACCCGCGCCACCTTCGCGCCCATCCACACCGACGACGCGGTGCTGCATCTCGGCATCGCCGGGAGCTATCGCAGCCTGCCGCGGGACGAGACGCCGCTCGCCCTGTCGAGCCGCTCCGAGGCCTTCCTGTTCGCCCGCCCGTTCGTGAACACCGGCGACATCCGCGATGCGGCGAGCATCGGCCGGATCGGGCTGGAGGCGGCCTACCGCACCGGACCGCTGCTGATCCAGGCCGAGTACATCCGCACCGAGGTGTCGCGCTTCGACGGGGCGCGATCGGTCGCGTTCCAGGGCGGCTACGTCGAGGCGAGCTACGTACTCAACGGCGCCGGCCGCGCCTACGCGGTGACGCCGAAATACGGCACGACCTACGCGATCTTCGAGGGCGTCAAGGTCGGCGAGGACGCGCGGGTGAGCCGCGGCGGGATCGGCGTGTTCGAAGTGGCCGCCCGCGTCAGCGCGATCGACCTCGACGACGGCACGGTCCGCGGCGGGATCGAGCGCGACGTCAGCGTCGGGGTGAACTGGTACCCGGACCGCAACGTGCGGATCATGGCCGACTACGTCCGCTCGCGGACCGCGCCGTCGGCGCTCCAGGCCGGCCGCGCCGTCGATGCCGACGTCTTCATCGGGCGGTTCCAGCTGTACTGGTGACACCGACGCCGCGCGGCCGGTGCGCGCGCTCAGCCGGCGAAGAACGCGCCGATGCTGTCGACCATGTAGGCGATCGCGTCCGGCGAGATCCCGGGATAGACGCCGATCCAGAAGGTGTCGTTCATCACCCGATCGCTCGCCGAGAGGTCTCCGACCGTCCTGAAGCGCCGCTCCAGCATGTAGGGCTGGCGAGTGAGGTTGCCGCCGAACAGCAGCCGCGTGCCGATCCGGTGACGGTTGAGGTGCTTCAAGAGGTCGTTGCGCCGGCCGCTCTCGCGCAGCGTCAGGGGGAAGCCGAACCAGGACGGCTCGCTCAGCGGCGTCGCCTCGGGGAGGATCAATCGGTCCTCGAACCGGCGCAGGCCGTCCCTCAGCAGCGCGTAGTTGCGCTTGCGCAGCGCGATGAAGCCGTCGAGCCGGTCGAGCTGGGCGACCCCGACCGCGGCCTGCATGTCGGTGATCTTCAGATTGTAGCCGAGATGCGAGTACGTGTATTTGTGATCGTAGCCGTGCGGCAGGTCGCCGAGCTTCCAGTCGAAGCGCTTCTTGCAGGTGTCGTCCTGGCCCGGCGCGCAGTAGCAATCCCGGCCCCAGTCGCGCAGGGATTCGAGCGCACGCTTGAGCCGGCTCGACCCGGCGAAGACCGCCCCGCCCTCCCCCATGGTGATGTGGTGGGCCGGATAGAAGCTGAGCGTGCCGACATCGCCGAAGGTGCCGACCATGCGGCCGTCGTAGGTGGCCCCGAGCGCGTCGCAGCAATCCTCGACGAGGAACAGGTCGTGCGTCTTGGCGAAGGCCGTGACGGCGCCGAGGTCGAACGGGTTGCCGAGCGTATGGGCGACGACGATCGCCCGCGTCCGCGGCGAGAGCGCAGCCTCGAGCGCGCGGACATCGAGATTGTAGGTCGGGATCTCGACGTCGAGGAAGACCGGGACGAGGCCGTTCTGCAGGATCGGGTTGACGGTGGTCGGAAAGCCGGTGGCGCAGGTGATCACCTCGTCGCCGGGCACGAGCCGCCGGTCGCCGAGCAGATGCGAGGTCAGCGCGGTCACCGCGAGGAGGTTGGCCGAGGACCCGGAATTGCAGGTCAGGCAGTAGCGGGCGCCGATGAAGCGCGCGAGGCGCCCCTCGAACGCCGCGTTGAAGCGGCCGGTGGTCAGCCAGAATTCGAGCGCGGAATCGACGAGCAGCCGCATCTCCGGGGCGCCGTAGACGCGGCCCGAGACCGGAACCGGCGATGCGCCGGCCTCGAACGGGCGCGGTGCATGGGCCTTCGACGCGTAGAGATCGACGAGGCGCAGGATCTCGTCGCGGATCCGGTCCGCGCTGGCCGTGGCGTCGAAAGTGGGCGCTTCCGTCCCGTCACCGTCCGCCATGCACCGACATTCCCCATTCCTGTCGCACGGGCGGCTGTTCGAGGCCCCTGCATCGCGCGAGAGCCGCGCGCGAGCTATCGTCCGGTATGGTTAACGGAATGGAAACGCCCTGACACTACGGGGTACCGTCGAACCGGTGCGGGCAGGGTGGGAGCACGGCACTCATGAAGGTCGTCATTTTGGCCGGCGGCCGCGGCACACGGCTCGGCGAGGAGACCATGATCCGGCCCAAGCCAATGGTCGAGCTCGGCAACAAGCCGATCCTTTGGCACATCATGAAGTACTACTCGTCCTTCGGGCTGACAGAATTCGTGATCTGCCTCGGGTATAAGGGGTACATGATCAAGGAGTTCTTCTCGAACTATTTCCTGCACACGTCCGACGTGACGATCAACCTGAAGAACAATTCGACCGTGATCCACAACAGCGTCGCCGAGCCCTGGCAAATCACGCTGGTCGAGACCGGCGAATCGACGATGACCGGCGGCCGCCTGCGCCGCGTGCGCAACTACGTCGGCGACCAGGACTTCTGCATGACCTACGGCGACGGGCTGTCGGATGTCGATCTCGACGCGCTGCTCGCCTTCCATCGCGCGCACGGGAAGCGCGCGACGGTGACGGCCGTGTCGCCGGCGGCACGCTTCGGGGCCATGGCGCTCGACGGCGAGCGCGTGGCGGTCTTCCAGGAGAAGCCGGCCGAGACGAACGACTTCATCAACGGCGGCTTCTTCGTGCTGTCGCCGCAGGTGCTCGACCTCGTCGAGGGCGACGACGTGATGTGGGAGCAGGAACCGATGGAGGCGCTTGCGGCGCAGGGCGAGCTCGCCGCGTTCCGGCACCACGGCTTCTGGCATCCGATGGACATGCTGCGCGACAAGATCCATCTCGACGGGCTCTGGGCCGACGGCACCGCGCCGTGGAAGCGGTGGTGATCGCCGGCGCCCTGCCGAGCCCCGCCTTCTGGCGCGGGCGCCGCGTGCTGCTGACCGGCCATACCGGCTTCAAGGGCGCGTGGCTCGCGCACTGGCTCGGCGCTCTCGGCGCCGTCGTGACGGGCTTCTCGCGCGATCGCCTCGAAGGCCGGAGCCTGTTTCGAGACGCCGGGCTCGGCGACGGCCTCCTCGACCGCAGGGGCGACGTGCGCGACCTCGCGGCGGTCCAGGCCGTGATGGCCGAGGCGGAGCCGGAGATCGTCCTCCATCTCGCCGCGCAATCCCTGGTGCGGCGCTCCTACGCGGATCCGGTCGAGACCTATGCGACCAACGTCATGGGCACGGTCCACGTGCTCGAATCGGCCCGCCGACGCGGGAACGGCTGCCTCGTCCTCGTAGTCACCAGCGACAAGTGCTACGAGAACCGCGAATGGCCCTGGGGCTACCGCGAGAACGAGGCGCTCGGCGGCCACGATCCCTACAGCGCGAGCAAGGCCTGCGCCGAGCACGTCGCCTCCGCCTACGCCCGGTCGTACGGACCCGGGGCCGGCCTGCGCACGCTGACCGCGCGCGCCGGCAACGTCTTCGGCGGCGGCGACTGGGCGCCGGACCGGTTGATCCCGGATCTGGTGCGGGGCTTCCGCGATGCGCGGTCTGTGGCGATCCGGAACCCGGATGCGGTCCGTCCGTGGCAACACGTGCTGGAACCGCTCTGCGGCTACCTGGTGCTGTGCGAGCGCGCCCACGACGCGCCGGACCTGCTCGGCCAGGGCTGGAACTTCGGCCCGACGGCGGGAGGCGAGGTGTCGGTCCGCCACGTCGCCGATGCGGTCGCCAGGCTGTGGGCGGCCGACGCGCGCTGGCACGAAGCCGGTGTGCCGGGGCAGCTCCACGAAGCCGGCTTGCTGCGCCTGGATTCGACGCGGGCCCATCGCATCCTCGGCTGGCATCCGCGCTGGAGCCTGGAGCAGGGCCTGGCGGCGAGCGTCGCACTGTATCGCTCGGACCTGACCGGCGCGCCGCTGCGCCGGCTCCTGTCGAGCCAGATCGCGCGCTACACGGGGATGCCGGCATCAAGATCGCGAAAAGCTGCGTCTGCTGCGATGGGACGGCGCTGCGCCGCGTCCCGGCGGTGCTAATGCCGTTCCTCGCCCATCGGATCTTCGGCTGGGACAGCGTCGAGATCACGCCGGACTGGGCGATGCGCGACCTGACGCTCGGCCGCGCCTACAGCGTCTGCAACACGCTGGCTTGCGAGGGCTGCGGCCTGCTCTTCCTCGACATGCGCTTCGACGACGCGGAGATGGCCGCGCTCTACGCCGCTTATCGCGGCCCCGCCTATCGTGCCCAGCGCGAGCGCTACGAGCCGGGATACGGCGCCCGCAACGACATCCTGCTCGGCGGCAGCGCCTACATCCCGGCGATCGAGGCGATCCTCGCCGATCACGTCGCGGCGGCGCCGCGCGTGTTGGATTGGGGCGGCGATACCGGTGTGAACACGCCGTTCAAGGACCGAGCCTCGCTCCACCACGTCTACGACATCTCCGACAAACCGGTCGTTTCCGGCGCCAAGCGGGTGACCCTCGATCAGGCTCGGACCGGACCCTACGACCTCGTCGTCTCGAGCAACGTGCTCGAACACGTGCCCTTTCCGCGCGAGCAGCTTCGCGAGATCGCGGCCTCGATGAATCCGAAGACGATCTTGTACCTCGAGGTCCCGCACGAGGACATCGTCCGCCTCGTTCCCGCCTCCGGGGATCGGGCGGCGGCGAAGCGGCACTGGCACGAGCACGTCAACTTCTTCACGGAGGAAGCGATCGACGCGATGATGGAGCAGGCCGGCCTCGAGACGCTGACGCGGATCTCCCATCCGGTCTCGGCCGGCGGCAAGGGCAGCCATGTCTTCTCGATCGTCGCCCGCTCGCGTCGCCCGCTTGAGACACCCACCCGACCACCCCTATGATCGCCGGGAAGATTCGCGGTGATCGCCAGACCCGCGCCGGACGACGCCCCGGAGGCGAGCACCGGCGCGTCCGCGGCGTCCGCTCGAGCGTCGCGGACGTGCCGGCGCAGCGAACGACACACCGAAGCGCCCTGCTGAACGAGACCAACCCCATGTCACTGTCGCGGACGTCGCCTGTCGCCTCTCTGATCCCGGAGCGCCTGTTCATCTTCGAGCTCGCCAACAACCACATGGGCGACGTCGAGCATGGGCTCCGCATCATCGACGAATTCGCAGCCCTGGCCCGCGGCTACGATTTCGCCTTCGCGATCAAGCTCCAGTTCCGCGAGCTCGACACCTTCATCCACCCGGATTTTCAGGGTCGGACCGACATCAAGTACATCAAGCGGTTCTCCGAAACCCGCCTGGACCGCGCGCAGACGCGCCGCCTGGTCGCGCGGATCAAGGAGCACGGGCTGATCGCCATGTGCACGCCCTTCGACGAGGCCTCCGTCGATCGCATCGTCGCGGACGGCTTCGACATCCTGAAGATCGCGAGCTGCTCGTTCACCGACTGGCCGCTGATCGAGGCGATCGGGCGGACCGATCTGCCCGTCGTCGGCTCGACCGCCGGGATCGAGCTGCTCGACATCGACAACATCGTGTCCTTCATGCGCCACCGCGAGCGCGATTTCGCGCTGATGACCTGCGTCGCGCAGTATCCGACGCCCGCAAGCGACCTGCAGCTCAACCAGATCGATCTCCTGCGCGCGCGCTATCCCCACCTGCGCATCGGATACTCGACGCACGAGGACCCGAACGAGACGCTGCCCGTCGCGATGGCGATCGCGAAGGGCGCTACGCTGTTCGAGAAGCATGTCGGCGTCCCGACCGAAACCTACGCGCTCAACGCCTACTCCGCATCGCCCGCCCAGGCGCGGGCCTGGCTGGATTCGGCCCGGAAGGCCTATGCCTGCGCCGGGGTGACGGGAGAGCGGGTCGAGCCGTCGCGGGAGGAACGCGACGCCCTGCGCGACCTGCGCCGGGGCGTGTTCGCGAAGCGGCCGATCGCCAAGGGACAGCGGCTCAAGGCCGAGGACGTGTTCTTCGCGATCCCCGCGCAGCCGGGCCAGGTCACCGCCAACGACTGGTCGAAGTACACGCACTACACCGCGACCGACGACATCCCCGCCGCGGCCCCGGTCACGTCCGCCGCCACGCGGCGGGAGGAGGTCCGGGCACGGATCCTGTCGATCGTCGAGCGTGTGAAGGCCCTGCTCAGCGAGAGCCGCGGGGTGGTGCCGGGCGAGGCCGAGCTCGAGATCTCGCACCATTACGGTCTCGACCAGTTCGATCGGGTCGGCATCACGATGGTGACCGTGGTCAACCGCGGCTATTGCAAGAAGCTCATCGTCGTCCTGCCGGGGCAGTCGCATCCTGAGCAGTACCACGCGCGCAAGGAGGAGACCTTCCACATGCTGGACGGCGATCTCGTCCTGCGGCTCGACGGCGAGGATCAGGTCTGCCGGCCGGGCTCGGTGGTGACGATCACGCCGGGCACGCGGCACGCCTTCGAGAGCCGGACCGGGGCGGTGTTCGAGGAGATCTCCTCCACCCACGCGATCGACGACTCGTTCTACACCGATCCGGCGATCGGGCAGAACCCGGATCGCAAGACCTTCCTGCGCTACTGGCTCGCCTGACCGACGCCCCCGGCCGATCTTCGAGCCTGCCGCACCACCGAGAGACCCACCCGCGATGACCACCCATCTCCGGCGCCTGGCCGATTACGTCGCGGAGTTCGTGGCCGCCCAAGGGGTCGGCTGCGTCTTCCTCGTGCCCGGCGGCGGCGCGATGTACCTCGTCGACGCCGTCGGCGCCTGCCCCACCCTGACCTACGTCCCGAACCATCACGAGCAGGCCTCGGCCATCGCGGCCGAAGCCTATGCGCGGGTGAACGGGCGCCTCGGCTGCGCCCTGGTGACGACGGGCCCGGGGGCGACGAACGCCATCACCGGATGCGCCGGCGCCTGGATCGAGTCCGTGCCGCTGCTGATCATCTCGGGACAGGTGAAGCGCGACGACCTCATCGGCGCGAGCGGCGTCCGGCAGATGGGGCCGCAGGAGGTCGACATCGTCTCGATCGTGCGGCCGATCACCAAATACGCCGCGACGGTGATGGAGCCGGCGGCGATCCGCCGGCATCTCGAGGAGGCGGTGCACCGCGCGACGACGGGGCGGCGCGGGCCGGTCTGGCTCGACATTCCGCTGGACGTGCAGAACGCTACGATCGACGTCGCCGCGCTCGCCGGCTTCGCGCCGCCGTCGCCCGACGCGAGCACCGGCCCGACCGAGGCGCAGCTGGATGCCGTGATGGGCATGGTGGCGCGGGCGGAGCGGCCGATCATCCTGGCGGGGCACGGCATCCGCCTGGCGGAGGCGGCGGGCGCGTTCCGCGAGCTCTACGAGACGTTGCAGATCCCGGTGGTGACGACGTGGAACGCCGCCGACCTGATCCCGGCGGCCCATCCCCTGAGCGTCGGCAAGCCCGGCACGGTGGCGCTGCGCGCGCCGAACTTCGCGGTCCAGAACGCCGACCTCGTGATCGCGATCGGCGCGCGCCTCGACAACGTCGTCACCGCGCACAACCCGGCCAAGTTCGGCCGCCACGCGCAGAAGGTCGTCGTCGACGTCGATGCCGCCGAGCTGGCCAAGTTCTCGGAGAATGCCGGCTTCTCCTTGAGGATCGAGGCCGACGCGCGCGACTTCATCGGACGGCTCCTGCCGCGGACGCGCGAGGCCGCGCCGGTCGACCGGTCCGGCTGGCTCGCGCGCTGCGCCGACTGGAAGCGGCGCTATCCGATCAACGACGGCGCGCCCTTCCCGACAGAAGGGCCGATCGGCCATTTCCACCTGACCCAGATGCTGTCCGAGGAACTGCCGGAGGACGGCCTGATCGTCACCGGAAGCTCCGGCCTGGCGGTCGAGTTCTTCCACACCGGCTTCCAGAACAAGCCGGGCCAGCGGGTGTTCCTGACCTCGGGTCTCGGCGCGATGGGCTACGGCCTGCCGGCGATGATCGGCGCCTACATGGCGTCCGACCGCCGGCCCTTCGTCGGGATCGAGAGCGACGGCTCGCTGATGATGAACGTGCAGGAACTGCAGACGATTGCCAGCTTCGGGATGCCGGTTCGGATGTTCGTGTTCAACAACAACGGCTACGCCTCGATCCGCACGACGCAGCGCAACTACTTCGAGGGCCGCTACGTCGGCAGCGGGCCGCAGGCCAAGCTCGACATCCCCGATCTCGTCGCGCTGGCCAAGACCTTCGGCTGGGACGCGTTCGCGATCTCGGACGTCGCCGACCTGCGCGACGGCATCCGCCGCGCGCTCGATCACCCGGGGCCGCTCCTCGTCGACGTGCGCGTGATCGAGACCGAGGCGCTGTTCCCGAAATCGGCGGCCCTGCCCCAGGCCGACGGATCGATGCGCTCGATGCCGCTGGAGGACATGTCGCCGCTGCTGCCGCGCGACGAGTTCCGCGCCAACATGATCGTTCCGCTCGATCCGGCCTCGGAGACCGTGCCCGAGCACCTGATCGTCCGGCGCGCACCCGCGTGAGCGACGACTTCGGCGGCATCGCCTCGGGCGATCTCGATGCGGTGATCGCCCGCGTGGCCCCGGCGCTCGCCGAACTCGATCGTGCCTCGATCTTCCTCACCGGCGGGACCGGCTTCTTCGGGCGAGGGTTGCTCGCGCTGCTGGCGCGCGCGCGAACCACGTTGCCGATCGATCTCACGGTCACCGTCCTCTCGCGCGATCCCGGCGGGTTCCTTCGCGCCTCGCCCGATCTCGCGCAACTCGACTGCGTCCGGCTGATCGCCGGCGACGTGCAGTCCTTCGCCTTTCCGGCCGGACGTTTCACCCATGTGATCCACGCGGCGACGGACACGAGCGCGGCGGCGGATCGCGATCCGATGACGTTGATCGCGTCGATCACCGAGGGCACGCGGCGCGTCCTCGACTTCGCGACCGCTGCGGAGGTGGGCCGCTTCCTCTACGTCAGCTCCGGCGCAGTCTACGGCCGCCAACCGCCGGACCTCGCGGCGATTCCGGAAAATCATCCCGGCGCCTGCGATCCGCTCGATCCACGCTCGGCCTACGGGCAGGCCAAGCGGCTCGCCGAGCAGATGTGCGCGATCGTCTCCGCCCGGACGGCGACGGCCGCCGTGATCGCGCGGGCCTTCGCCTTCGTCGGGCCGGGATTGCCGCTCGACGGGCATTTCGCCATCGGCAACTTCATCCGCGACGCCCTGGATGGGCGGACGATCGTCGTCTCGGGCGATGGGCAGCCGGTCCGCTCCTACCTCTACGCGGCGGATCTGGCGGGCTGGCTGACGACGCTCCTCGTGCGCGGCATGCCCGGCACGGCCTACAACGTCGGCTCGGACCAGCCGATCAGCATCGCCGACCTGGCGGCCGCGGTCGCCGCGGAGATTCCGTCGAGCCGCGGCGTCGCGATCCAAGGCCTCCCCAGCGCCGGCGCCGACCGCAACCGCTACGTCCCGTCGATCGACAAGGCCCGGTGCGACCTCGGCCTGGACGTCTGGACCCCCCTCGACCAGGCGATCCGCCGGACCGCCGATGCCGCACGCCGAACAGGATAGGCCGTGATGAGCGGAACCGCGTTTGCCAACCTTCGCCGGCGCCTCGCCGTCCCCGAGCAGGATTTCGCGGGTGTCGGGCGGGGCTGTCACATCTACGGCGCCGGCGGCTTCGGCAGGCGGATCGCGCGCGAGCTCGTGCGGCGCGACGTGCCGGTCCTGGGCTTCGTCGACCGGACCGGGCGCGAGCGATCGACCGTCGACGGCCTGCCGTGCCGCCATCCCGACGATCTCGGCGATGCCGAGATCGAAGGATCGGCCTACGTGCATGGATTGATGAATCACTACGTGCCATCGCGCTCCATCGCAGAATGGGCCATTGCGCGCGGTTTCGCCCAAGTCCTCTTCCCGACAGATCTGTATACGATACCCGGATTCTCGCTCGACAACTATTGGCTCGCACCACCCGCTGCGACGCTCGATCGGCTCGACGATATCGAAGCGCTCCACGATCGGCTGGGCGACGCCGAGAGCCAGGCTCTCTTGCTCGCACTGCTCGACTATCGGCTTTCGACCGACCCACGGCGCCATCCCGAACTCTGCGCATCGGACGCATACGTTCCCGCCTTCCTCCCCATCTTCAATCAACCCATCACCTTCGTCGATGGCGGAGCCTATACGGGAGACACGCTGGAGACGCTGCTCGCGCACGACGTCTCCGTATACGACTGGATCGCTTTCGAACCGGACGAGCGGAACATGGCAGCTCTCGTCGAGACCGCCCGAAGGCATCGCACAACGCTCGGCCGCTACACCTTGATCAAGGCGGGGCTTTCCGATGCGAACGAGACCGTTCAATTCACCGACGGCGACGGCGAAGCGTCGCGCGTCTTGGGCTCGCAGGACTTCGTTGCGGCAAGCACCTCTACGACGGACATCCAAGTGGTCAGATTGGACGACGCCGTCAGTTGCACCGGCGACGTCTACGTGAAGCTCGATATCGAGGGGGCGGAACGCGACGCCCTGCAGGGCATGGCAGAGCTTCTGGCGCGGCGGCCGACGATCGCCGTCAGCGTCTACCATCGTCCCTCGGACCTATGGGACATCCCGCGGATCATCGCCAGCCTCTACGATCGCCCGCATTTCCGCCTCAGGCAACATGGCCACCATGGCTTCGACACGGTCGTCTACGTGATGCCGGATGAGCCGAAATAGACGATCATCCCGCGGCCGAAGCGGCCGTCTTTGTCTCGCGATCCAGGAACGTTGCTGGCGACACGGCGTCGAGATTGTCCGGCGCGGTATGGAGGAAGGTGCACGACCGGCAGGCTTCGATGTTGTGGCGTTCACCTTGGAGATGCTTCAAGCGAAAATCGCGAAGCGCCTCGCCGTGCCAGATCTGCTGAAGCGTCTGATCACGCAAGTTGCCGATCTCGGTGCCTTCTCCCAATCGACGCAGCAGACCGTGACACGGAGATCGGCGTTGACGACGAGCGAGTAGAACGGAAACGGGCACGCCGTCTTCTTGTGCCTGAAATGCTCCGCGTCGAGATTTTCATGGGGTCCGGATAGATTGACCTCGTCTTTCGGAAGATTCCAGTTCATCGCAGGCTCGACGGCAGCCTGGTCCGAGATCGGCCCGAACAGCTCGAGAAAGCGCTTATTGTCTTCCGCATCACCGGCGTCGATCATCTTCACGTAGATATGCGGCCAAGCCGATCCTCGTTCGTCCCGGATCGACTTCAGCCGTGTCACGTTCGCGACGATGCGGTTGAGGGGGATCTTCGAGCCCGTGACCTGTGCCGACCGCGAGTTGGAGGTGCCGTAGATCGACACCCGGAGATAATCGAGCCGACTTTCGATCGTGCGACGTGCCATCGCTTCGTCGATCAATGTGGCGTTCGTGGTCACGATGACGCGATCAGCGACGTCAAGTTGCTTCGCCAGTGAGATGAACTCCGGCAGCCGCTTGTTCGCGAACGGCTCACCCAGCATATATAAGTTGAGCGTCCGAAGACGGCCGAGCGCCAGGATATCACGGAAGACGCGCGTACAGTCTTCCAATGTCAAACGGCTGAGGCCACCGCTTCGCTCCGCGTAATCATCGAAATGCACCGGGCAGTACGAGCACTTGAAGTTGCAGATGTTCGTCGGCTCGAGATAGACCGTGAACGGCGCCGGCAATGGGACGAGATCGGCGAGGTTGGTCCGAGGGCCACCGCGGAGAGATCGATAGGCAACCGAAGACGTCGACATCGACATCATGCTTCCGAGACGACCGACGTGGCGGACTTCGCAATCCATGCCCGCCACATCATGCGCCAAGCCGCGACGACGTCGTCCGCCAGAAGACGATGATCCATGTGCGGACTCGCTGCGAAGCGGCCGCGAAGATCGTGGCGGATGGACCGCAACCACCCCGCATCCTCGGCCAAACGGCTGGCAAGATCCACATACGCGTCGACGGTCGGAGCGCTGAGTTCCGGCAGGCCTGCATTCGTCAGGATCGAATGGCCCATCCGGGCCACGAAGTGGCTCCCTTCCAGGGCGATGAACGGCACGCCCATCCAGAGCGTATCGAGGCTCGACGTGCCGCCATTGTAGGGAAACGGGTCGAGGGCGATGTCGATCTGGTTATAGAGGACGTAGCGGTTGCTCGGCGAACGCGCCTTCAGGATCGTGCGGTCGAGCGGGACGCCGAGGCGCTCAAGCCGCGCCGCGACGTGGCGCGCGGTCGCCGGCTCGTCCACGTCGGCGATCTCGAGGAGCAGCTTCGAGCCCGGGACCCGGTGGAGGATGCGGCCCCAGGCTTCGAGCGCGGCGTCGCTGACCTTGGTGAAGCGGTTGAAGCAGCCGAAGGTGACGTAGCCGTTGTCTTCCGAGGGCGGATGATCGGCCAGCGGCAGCGAGGCCGCGGGGGCCTGGTAGCACGCGCCGGCGCGCGGGAGGCGCCAAAGCGCCTCGACGCTGAGGTCGTCGCCGACGCCGGGGGGTTCGGCGTGGAGATCGGTGAAGCGATAATCGATCGCCGACATGCCGGTCGTTCCGGGATAGCCGATCCAGCCGACCTGGATCGGGGCGGGCTTGCGGGCGAAGACGAGGATGCGGTTCTCGGCCGTGTGGCCGGACAGGTCGACGAGGATGTCGATCGCCTCCGCCTCGATCAGGTCTGCCGCCTCGTCGTCGGTGAGGCCGCACAGGCAGTGCCAGTGGGCGAAGCTCGCCTTGAGGCGCTCCGTCGCCGCATCCTCGTTCACCGTGTTGGAGAAGGCGAAGGTCTCGATCTGCGTCGTATCGAACCGGTGCAGCGCAGGCTCGAAGAAGTAGTTGACCGCGTGCTCGCGAAAATCGCCCGAGACGAAACCGACCCGCAGGCGGCGCTCGGGATCGCGATCGTTCGCGAACGGGCGGCGGCGCAGCAGCGGATCAGCGAACCGAAGGCCGAAGGCCTGGGCGTCGGCGAAGCGTTCCTCGGCGGTATAGTCGGCGGAGTACAGCTTGGTGAACAGGCGGTTGCTGTGGACGAAGGATAGGCTCGGGTCGATCCGCAGCGCCTCGTCGTAGGCGGCGATGGCCTCGTCGAGCAGGCCCATGTCCATCAGGGCGCTTCCGCGGTTGCTGTGGGCTTGCGCGAAGTCGGGGCAAAGCCGAAGCGCCTCGTCGAAGCGGTCGATCGCGTCGCGGAGGCGGCCCTGCTTGCGCAGGGCGACCCCGAAGTTGCTGAAGGTGTTCGGGTTGTTCGGATCGATCTCGATCGATCGGTCGAAGCAGGCATTCGCCTCACCGTAGCGTCCCTGGCGCGCGAGGATCGTGCCGAGGTTGCCCTTGATCACCGGCGCGTCGTCGTCGAGGGAGACGGCGATCTGCAGGAGGTCGACGGCGAGGGTCAGGCGGTTCGTCTGCGCGGCGATGCTGCCGGCCATGTGGAGCGCTTCGACGTGGCCCTCGTCGAGCATCACGATCATGTCGATCAGCGGCTCGGCGTCCTTGAACAGCCGGTCCTCGTAATGCTGGTGCGCCTCGGTGAACAGGTTGGCGATCAGCGCCGTCAGCGTCGCCTGGGTCTCGGCATCGGCGAAGCGCTTCTCGCGGAAGCGCTCGAGCACGGAGCGGGCGTCGCCGACCCGGCGGGCGCCGAGCAGGGCGGTGGCGAGCGAGAGCCAGTAATGCGGCTGGTCCGGCCCCGCCTTCAACGCGGCCGCGAAATGCGGCACCGCCAGCGCGACGCGATCGGTCTGGCTCGCAATGATGCCGAGCTTGTAATTGGCTTCGGCGTTCTGCGGGTCGGCATCCAGCACCCGGCGATACTGCCGCTCGGCCGCCGCGAGCCGTCCGGCGCGCTGCTCGAGCGAGGCATCCTTCAGCAGCCTCGCGGTCGAGGATCGTCGCTGGGACGCGACCGGCAGGTCGCGATGATTCGTGCGTCGGGCCATGATGCCTCCCCCGCGCGACAGTCGCGTTGCGATGGTTAACGAACCGTTCCGGCCTCGCCCCCGATCGCCGCCGGGCCTCACGCATGAAAAAAGGCCGGGGCGATGCCCCGACCTCGCTCCGAACGCGCGTGGGCGCAGCCTACCGCAGGAGCTGGAGGATGCCCTGCTGCGCGGTATTGGCCAGCGAGAGGGCCGAGATGCCGAGCGACTGGCGGGTCGACAGCGCCTGGGAGTTCGCGGCCTCCTCGTTAAGGTCGGCATCGGTGAGCTTGGAGGCGCCGGTGTCGAGCACGTTCTGGAGGTTCTTGGTGAAGTCCTGACGGTTCTGCACCACCGACAGGTTCGAGCCGAAGGTCGAGGCCTGCGAGCGCAGGGTCGAGGACGCGTTCGTCAGGCTGGTGAGCGTCGTCTTGACGTCGTTGTCGATCAGGAAGTTGCCCTGCCCATTCGAGGATGCACCGGAGTTGCCGGTGATCGCCGTGAGGCTGAGGCCGACCGAGGTAGCATCGACGCCCTGCACGTCGAGGTTCGAGGTGTCCTTCTCGTTGAACGAGATGTGCAGCTTGTTGGTGGTGGCGCTGCTCGACAGCAGATTGGTGCCGTTGAAGCTCGAGTCCTTGGCGAGCTGGTCGATCTGCGTCAGCAGGCTGTTGTACTGCTTGGCGAGGGCCGCGCGCTCCTTGACCCCGGTCACCGTCAGGTTCGAGCTCTGACCCGCCGTCGAGGTGGTGCCGTATTGGGGACCGGAGTTGGCGGTGCCGCTGGTGAAGCCGAGCGCGGTCTGGTCGCCGGGCGTCGAGAACTCGAGGTCGGCGCTGGCGCTGACGACGATCTTCGTGCCGGTCGTGTCCTTGCTGAACGCGTTGCCCGCGCCCTGGGGACCGACCACCGCGTTCAGCTTGGCGATGGTCGTGTCGATGGTGTCGCTGGCGGTCAGCGTGGTCGAGACCGCGGTGCCGTTGACCTGCAAATTGATCGTGCCGGCAGCGGCGGAGAAGGCGGCACCGGCTGTTCCGCTCGTGTTGAGCTGCGTGGCGAGTGCCTGGTTGGCGGTCGACTTGGCCGAGTCCACGAGCTTCTGGATCGAGGTCAGGCCCTGGTTGGCCGCCTGGATCGTCTGCACACCGTTGGAGATGCTGTCGAGCAGGGTGCCGAGATCCGAGGAGCGGTTCGACAGGCTCTGCGCGGTGAAGAAGTTGACCGGGTTGTCGAGGGCCGAGGAGACCTTCTTGCCGGTGGAAAGACGGTTCTGCGTCGTCGACGAGAGCGCCGCCGTATCCTGCAGCGAGAGCAGGTTCTGGCGCGTGGCGGCAGAGAGCGTGACTTCCGAGGACATGGGATGATCCGTCTTGCTTAGGCGATGTTAGGGTTAACTAAGCACGCCGTTCCTTGCATTCCGGTTAATGAAGTCTGAGATTTCGGCTGACTGCGCGCGTGATTAGGGAAGATCGACGATCGAAGACGCATCGCGGACAAAAAAGAAAAAGCGGCCGGGGCGATGCCCCGGCCGCTTCGTCGCGTCGTGATGGTGGGTGGTTGCTTAGCGGAGGAGCTGAAGCACGCCCTGCTGGGCCTGGTTGGCCAGCGAGAGGGCCGAGATGCCGAGCGACTGGCGGGTCGACAGGGCCTGGGAATTCGCGGCCTCCTCGTTGAGGTCGGCATCGGTGAGCTTGGAGGCGCCGGTGTCGAGCACGTTCTGGAGGTTCTTGGTGAAGTCCTGACGGTTCTGCACCACCGACAGGTTCGAGCCGAAGGTCGAGGCCTGCGAACGCAGCGTTGTGGAGGCGCTCGTCAGGCTGCTGAGCGTAGCGGTGACTGAGGCATCGAGAAGGAAGCTGCCCTTGCCGTCCGCCGTCGAACCAGAGTTGCCAGTGATCGCCGTCAGGTTGAGACCGCCGGAAGTGGCATCGACACCCTGGACGTCGAGGTTCGAGGTGTCCTTCTCGTTGAACGAGATGTGCAGCTTGTTCGAAGCCGCGCTGCTCGACAGCAGGTTGGTGCCGTTGAAGCTCGAGTCCTTGGCGAGCTGATCGATCTGGGTCAGCAGGCTGTTGTACTGCTTCGACAGGGAGGCCCGCTCCTTGACGCCGGTCACCGTCAGGTTGGAGCTCTGCCCGGCCGCCGAAGCTGTGTACAGAGGACCCGCATTAGCGGCGCCGCTGGCAAAGCCAAGCGCGGTCTGGTCGGCAGGCGCCGAAAACTCGATGTCAGCCGTAGCGTTGACGACGAGCTTGGTACCCGTGGCATCCTTGGTGAACGCGTTGCCTGCGCCCTGAGCGCTGACCGCGGTGTTCAGCTTGGTGATGGCCGTGTCGATGGTGTCGCTGGCGGTCAGCGAGACCGGAACCGCCGAGCCGTTGACGAGAAGGTTGACCGAGCCGGTAGTGGCCGAGAAGCCAGTGCCAGCCGTTCCGCTGGTGGTGATCTGCGTGGCGAGCGCCTGGTTGGCGGTCGACTTGGCCGAGTCCACCAGCTTCTGGATCGAGGTCAGACCCGTGTTGGCCGCCTGGATCGTCTGCACGCCATTCGAGATGCTGTCGAGCAGGGTGCCGAGGTCCGAGGAGCGGTTCGACAGGCTCTGCGCGGTGAAGAAGTTGACCGGGTTGTCGAGGGCCGAGGAGACCTTCTTGCCGGTGGAAAGACGGTTCTGGGTGGTCGAGGACAAGGACGCCGTGTCCTGCAGCGAGAGCAGGTTCTGGCGGGTAGCAGCGGTGAGGGAGACGCCGGACATGAGGTGAGATCCATATTTGATCAGAAGACCGGCTTTCTGCCGGCCTCACGAAGAAACATGTCGCCACCTACCGACGCGTTAAATCGACCGGTCGAATCCGGCATATCGCGGGTGTGCAGGGTGTATTGCGCCCAATTAAGCGATGAGAGTTCAAACAACATTAACAGATCGTGTCGATGGTCGTGGCGTCTCTAGAATGGAGTTGCCGGCATGGCCCTACGCATCGAGCTGAAGCCCGCGGAGCGGCTGATCATCAACGGGGCGCTGATCCGGAACGGCGATCGGCGGTCGGTCTTCCTCGTCGAGACCCAGTGCAAGTTCCTGCGCGAGAGCGAGATCATCCGCGAGGCGGACGCCGACACGCCGTGCAAGAAGCTCTGCGTGACCCTGCAGGTGATCTATCTCGCCGACGATCCGGCGGAGGCGGAGAACCTGTTCGTGATGCAGTCGACCGAGATCCTGAAGACGATCCCGGGCGCGGCCCCGTATCTCGTGGCGATCCACGACGCGGTCGCGGCCAAGCAGTACCACCTGGCGATCAAGACCGGGCGGAAGCTCATCGCCTACGAGGAGGAGCTGGCCGCCTGAGGGCGTCCGCCCGAGCGAGGCGTCGCGCAGCGCGACGCCTCGGGGGCCAGGTCCGCCGCGCGACGCGGGCGCCGGCCGAGCCGTCCGCTCACGTCACTCGCCGATGCCGAACAGCTTCTCGATGAAGTTGCGGTCGTCCGAGTCGCGGGCCGCCGGACGGCGGGCCGCATTCGGGCGGGGCGCCGGCGCCGGGGGCTCGCCGAAGATCTGGCCGAGGATGTTGCCCGGGCTCGGCGCGCTCGCCACCGAGGCAGTCGTCTCGGGCGCCTTGCGCCAGCGGTTGAGGCCGGGCAACGGCACCGGCGTCTGGCCCTTCAGCGCGACGCTCATGTAGGACTTCCAGATCTCGACCGGCAGGTTGCCGCCCGACGCCTTCTTGGTCGGCTCGCCGTCGTCGTTGCCGAGCCAGATCCCGGTGACCAGGCTGCCGGAATAGCCGATGAACCAGGCATCGCGGAAATCCTGGCTGGTGCCGGTCTTGCCGGCGAGGTCCCAGCCCGGGATGTCGCCCTTCTTGGCGGTGCCGATCACGAAGGTCTCGTGCATCATCGCGTTCATCATGCCGACGGCGTTCGGATCGATGACGCGGCCGAGGGCGCCCTCCCCGCGCTTGTACAGCACCTTGCCGTCGGCAGCCTTCACGCCGGCGACGACGTAGGGGATCACGCCGGTGCCGCCGTTGGCGAAGGCGCTGTAGGCGCCGACCATCTCCAGCGGCGTCACCTCGGAGGT
Organism: Methylobacterium sp. E-041; assembly: GCF_022829665.1. Taxonomy (NCBI): domain Bacteria; kingdom Pseudomonadati; phylum Pseudomonadota; class Alphaproteobacteria; order Hyphomicrobiales; family Methylobacteriaceae; genus Methylobacterium; species Methylobacterium sp. E-041. The sequence goes on from NZ_JAKSYQ010000181.1 coordinate 145,720, forward strand.
GCCGAGCGCGATCGAGCCGTTGGCCTGCAGCGCCGAGGTGATGCCGAGGCGCTGCGCGGTCTGCACCACCGCCTTGGCGCCGACCTCCTGGCCAAGGCGCACCGCGACGGTGTTGAGCGACAGGGCGAGCGCGGTCCGCAGCGTGACCGGGCCCTCGTACTGGTGCGAGTAGTTCTCCGGCTGCCAGTTGCCGATCTTGATCGGCGCGTCCTCCTTCACCGTGTCCGGCGTCGCGCCGCGCTCGACCGCGGCGAGGTAGACGAACGGCTTAAACGAGGAGCCGGGCTGGCGCTTGGCGGTGGTGGCGCGGTTGAACTGGCTCTGCGCGTAGTCGCGCCCGCCGATCAGCGCGCGGATCGCGCCGTCCGGCCGCATCGAGACCAGCGCGCCCTGGCCGACGTTGTAGCGGCCGCCCTTGGCGTTCAGCTCGTCGACGAGCGCCTTCTCGGCGGTCGCCTGAAGGTTGGTGTCGACCGTGGTCTGCACGACGATGTCGCCCTCGATCGTGCCGACGAAGTCGTCGAGCACGTCCATCACGAGATCGGCGACGTAGTTCGCCGAGCCGCCGCCGCGGGTGCTCGCCGGCCGGGCCGGCTGGGCGAGCGCCACCTTGGCGTCCTGGGCGGTGATGAAGCCGAGCTCCTGCATCGCCGCGACCACCTGGGCGGCGCGCGCCTGGGCCGCCGGCAGGTTGCGGTTCGGCGCCAGCCGCGAGGGCGCCTGGACGAGGCCGCCGAGCATCGCGGCTTCCGCGACGCTGACGGTCTTGGCCGGCTTGCCGAAGTAGCGCTGCGCCGCCGCCTCGACGCCGTAGGCGCCGGCGCCGAAGTAGACCCGGTTCAGGTAGAGCTCGAGCAGCTCGTCCTTGCTGTACTTGTGCTCGAGCCACAGGGCGAGGATCGCCTCCTGGATCTTGCGCGAGGCCGACCGCTCGGGCGTCAGGAACAGGTTCTTGGCGAGCTGCTGCGTCAGGGTCGAGCCGCCCTGGGCGACGCCGCGGCGCGTCAGGTTCTGGCCGATGGCGCGCAGGATGCCGACCGGGTCGACGCCGAAATGGCTGTAGAAGCGCCGGTCCTCGATCGCCACGAAGGCGCGCGGCAGGTAGCTCGGCAGCTCCTTGATGCCGACGACGCGACCGCCGGTCTCGCCGCGGTTGGCGAGCAGCGAGCCGTCGGAAGCGAGAATCGCGATGTTCGGCGGGCGCTTGGGCACCGCGAGCTGGTCGATCGGCGGAAGCTGGGAGGCATGGTAGGCGATCAGGCCGGCGATCCCGACCACCGCCCACAGGCCGAGCACCCAGCCGGCGTAGACCACGCGCCCGAGCAGCGAGCGCCGCCGGACCTTCTTCGACGAAGCGCCACGCCGCGCGCCGCCCTTGGCGGCCGGCTTCGCCCGGCGGCTGCCCGCGTCCTCGCTGTCTCGGCTTCTGCTGGCCACGCCGCCTCCCGGGCGATCGGCCCGCGACAGGCGAAGGTCCGCGCCGCCCCGACCCGCGCCGCGCCCCTCGGGCACGTCGAAGTTCGGTTCGCCCCGGCCGTCCCGTCCGCGTCCGTTCGCCATGCGTCCCGTCTGTCCTGAGGCCCGTCCGAGATGCCCTGCGAAGGCGGTGCGGCGGCGATCGTCGGAGGTCCGGTTCCGCACGGTAAATGCGGCGGGTTTAAGGGATGTTAACCGCCGATTTTCAGAACCCGTTGACGATCAGGAACTTGGCGTTCGCGCTCCGCGATGCGGCCCAGCGTCGCCGAGTTCACGGGGTTTTTGGCGCCGGACGCGGCTTTTGCTAAGCGATTGCGCGCAAGATGCGCTCCGCCTTCGACCTTGGGGTGATGCCATGAGCGACAATCGACGCAGCACCCCGCGCAAGGACGCCTTCCAGGTGGCGAGCCTGATCGCGGACGAATGCGGGGAGCCCTGCGAATGCCTGGTCTGGGACGTCTCCGAGACCGGCGCGCAGATCGAGGTCGCGGCCGAGATCGTCGCCCCCGATCGGTTCACGCTGCGGGTGACCGCCTACGAGCCGCTGCGGCGCTGTCGCGTCGTCCGGCGCGAGGGTCGGCGGCTGGGAGTACGGTTCGAAGGCTGAGACGGACCGCGAAACCGGCGCGCCCCGGCTCAGGCCGGCTGCAGCGCCGGAGCGGGGGCCTGCCGGGCCCTCGCGATGCGGAACGCCTTCGGGCGGGCGAACAGGAAGCGGAGGGCGGTGCCGCGGACCGCGCGCTCCAGGGCGAGCGGCACGATCACGGCGACGACCATCACCGTCAGGCTGGCGAGGCCGACATCGTCGATCAGCCCGACCTTGACCAGCAGCGTCCGCGTGACCGCCATCGGCAGGAAGAACGCGAGGTAGATCACGATCGAGCGTTGCCCGCAGGCGCGCAACGCCGCGGTGACCGGCCCCCCGGCCGACGTCAGCAGGGCGGCGCCGGCGACGATGGCGAGCGCGCCGGCGCCGCCGAGGATCAGGCTGACCAGCGGCAGGCTGGCGAGCGTCGGGTACCCCGGCAGTTGCGAGGGCGTGAAGGCGAGCCACGCCTCGATCCCCGCCCAGAGCATCAGCCCGGCACAGGCCGCCCCCGGGTTGCGCGCGACCCGGTCGGCCAAGGCGAAGATGCGCCCGGCGAACAGGTATCCGGCCACGAAGTAGACGTAGCGGGCGCAGAACTCCTCCGCGAGATAGGAAGGGGTCGCGATCGGCACGACCTGCAGCAGGGCGGCGCCGGCCAGGAGCACCGCCGCCGGCACGCGGCGCAGCAGCTTGGTCACCACGGAGAACACCGCGAGCAGGTAGATGAACCACAGCGTCGCGTACGGCTCGATCAGCGCGTGGACGAGATGGGCCGCGAAGGCGTCGGGCCCGGCCTCGCCGACGATCGCCGGATACTTCGCGAGCGACTGGACGACGACCCAGAGCCCGTAGAAGTAGGCGAAGTGGACGACACGCCGGTCGGCGAACAAGCGCCAGTCGCGGTCGATCACCCGGCCGACGAACAGGCCCGACAGCAGGAAGAAGTCCGGGATCCGGAACGGCTTCGCGAAGCTCACCACCGTGTGGAGGAAACCCTCGCCGTCCATCGCCTCGCCGGTGCCGAGGGTGGAATGCATCATCACCACGAGGAGGATGCAGATGCCCTTGGCGACGTCGACCCAGGCGAGACGCATCGCATCCCCCGGCCCCGCCGTGCCCGCCGCCCCCGCCATCACCGCCTCCGCCCGGTCGCCCCGTCGGCGCAACCCTTGGGCGGGATGCGTAAAGGCCGCCTGAGCCCCGCAGCGCCATCGCGCGGCATGGCGAACGCGGGGTGAATCCGCTCCGGGGCCCGGCGTCAGCTCTTGCGCTTGGCCGAGCGACGGTCCCGCGTCATCCGCGTGGCAGCGTGGAAGTCGTCGGGCTTGGTCCGCACCCAGGCGATGAAGCGCGCGATCTCCGGCTCGGCGCGGAGCGCGCCGACGTCGGCGAGGCGCCGGGCGAGCTCGGCTTCGCTGTGCCGGGCATGGATCGCCGAGTGGCAGACCTGGTGCAGCCGCACGGTGGTGCCGTGGGTGCCGCCCTTCAGCTTCGGCACGAGGTGATGCAGGCTCGAGCGGGCGCGGGGCGGGATCGGGCGCTCGCAGAGCGGGCAGATCACCGGCTCGGGGCTGCGCGCCTGCGTCTCGGGATCGTCCTCGCGCCAGCGCCGCTCGCGTCGCCCCACCGCCTCGCCTCCGTTCGCATCGGGTCCGACCGGCGATATGGGATTGCGGGAAAACCGCGGCGCGGCGTCAAGGCGTCGCTGCGGCGAGCGCCGGGCAGCCCGGCCGGACGCGGTCGCCGAACAGGGTTTCGGCCAGGCGATCGCGGGTTCCGAGCACCGAGACGTGGTCGCCGGCGACCGCCTCGAAGCGGGCGCTCGCGCCCGCCGCGGTGGCGAGGCGGCGCCCGAGCTTCACCGGCACGACGCCGTCCGCCGTGCCGTGGACGATCAGCACCGGCCCGCCGGCCCGCGCGATGCGCGCATCGGAGCGCCAGGTATCGCGCAGCAGAGTGGTCGGCGCGTAGGGGAAGGCGAGGCGCACGATGCCGGGCAGCGAATCGAACGGCGCCTCGAGGTAGAGCCCGAGATGCGGCACCCGCTCCGCCACGGCGACCGCGACCGCGGCGCCGAGGGAATGACCGTGCAGCAGGATCGGAGCGCCGGGCGCCCGCCGCGCGGCCTCGGCGACGGCCGCGAGCCCGTCGGCGATCAGCCCCTCCTCCGTCGGCGTGCCGGTCGATCCGGGATAGCCGCGATAGGCGATCGCCAGCACGCCCCATCCGGCGCCGGACCAGGGCGCGGCGGCGAAGCGCGCGGCCGCGGGCTCGGGGCGCGAGCCGTTGCCGTGGAAGCTGACCACGACGCCGCAGCCGGGGCGCGGCGCCCGCCACAGGGCATGCAGGCGCTCGTCGTCGGCGGTGACGAGCGAGATCGCTTCGGTGCCCGGCGGCACCGGCAGGCGTGCGCGCGGGCCGGCGATGAAGGCGCCCGGGTAGAGCAGGTTGCGCTGGAAGACGGCCAGCGCGGCGATGGGGCCGCCGAAGACGATGGCGGCGGCCGCTAGGACGAGCAGGATGCGCATGGGTCTCCGCCGGGTCTCGCGGGCGGACCCTAACCGTTCCGCGGCGACGCCGGCAGCCGTCCGTCCCGGCATGGTCTGTCGCGCGCATTGACAAAGTCCGGCGGCACGCGGAGATTCGAACCATTCCGAGGGGGGCCCCGCAACCGGGGGCTGAGAGTGGACGCGACGTCCTGACCCTTGAACCTGATCCGGCTCGTACCGGCGGAGGGACGGGAACCTGCGGCGCCGATCCCGGCGTCTGCCGCTTCATCGCATCTCCATCGACGCGTGCCGGGTCGCCCCAAAGCCGGGAGACCCACTCGATGAACGCGCCCGTCCTGTCCAAAGACGTCAAGGGAAGTCCCGAGACCGTGACCACGGGTCCGGTGACCGGCTCGCGCAAGGTCTACGCGAGCGTGGCCGGCCGGGAGGACATCCGGGTGCCGTTCCGCGAGATCGTGCTGACCGACCCGAACGAGCCGGCGGTGCGGGTCTACGACCCGTCCGGCCCCTACACCGAGACCGACGCCCGCATCGACCTCGCCAAGGGCCTGCCGACCCTGCGCGACCCGTGGATCGCCAAGCGCGACTACGCCGCCGTGCAGCCGCGCATCGTGAAGCCCGAGGACAACGGCTTCGTGCCGGCCGACAAGCTGGTGGCCCCCTGCCCCGCCGAGCGGACGATCCGCAAGGCCGGCCCGGGCCAGATGGTGACGCAGTACGAGTTCGCCCGCGCCGGGATCGTCACCGAGGAGATGATCTACGTCGCCCACCGCGAGAACCTGTGCCGCGAGCAGATGCTCGACCGGGCGCACGCGGCGCTCGCCGATGGCGAGAGCTTCGGCGCCTCGGTGCCGCCGTTCATCACGCCCGAGTTCGTGCGCGACGAGGTCGCCCGCGGCCGGGCGATCATCCCGGCCAACATCAACCACACCGAGCTGGAGCCGATGGCGATCGGCCGGAACTTCCTGGTGAAGATCAACGCCAACATCGGCAACTCGGCCGTCACCTCGTCGGCGGCGGAAGAGGTGGAGAAGCTGGTCTGGTCGATCCGCTGGGGCGCCGACACGGTGATGGACCTGTCGACCGGCCGCAACATCCACAACATCCGCTCGTGGATCATTCGCAACTCGCCGGTGCCGATCGGCACGGTGCCGATCTACCAGGCGCTCGAGAAGGTCGGCGGCGATCCGCTCAAGCTCGACTGGGAGGTGTTCAAGGACACGCTCATCGAGCAGGCCGAGCAGGGCATCGACTACTTCACGATCCATGCCGGCGTCCGCCTCGCCCACGTGCCGCTCACCGCGCGGCGCGTCACCGGCATCGTGTCGCGCGGCGGCTCGATCATGGCGCGCTGGTGCTTGGCCGGGCACCGCGAATCGTTCCTCTACGAGCGCTTCGAGGAGATCTGCGACATCTGCCGCGCCTACGACGTCTCGTTCTCGCTCGGCGACGGCCTCCGCCCCGGCTCGATCGCCGACGCGAACGACGCGGCGCAGTTCGCCGAGCTCGAGACGCTGGGCGAGCTGACCAAGATCGCCTGGAACAAGGGCTGCCAGACGATGATCGAGGGGCCGGGCCACGTGCCGATGCACAAGGTCAAGGTCAACATGGAGAAGCAGCTCGCCGAGTGCGGCGAGGCGCCGTTCTACACCCTCGGCCCGCTGACCACCGACATCGCGCCGGGCTACGACCACATCACCTCCGGCATCGGCGCGGCGATGATCGGCTGGTTCGGCTGCGCGATGCTCTGCTACGTCACGCCCAAGGAGCATCTCGGGCTGCCCAACCGCGACGACGTGAAGACCGGCGTCATCACCTACAAGATCGCCGCCCACGCCGCGGATCTGGCCAAGGGCCACCCGGCGGCGCAGCTGCGCGACGACGCCCTGTCGAAGGCCCGCTTCGACTTCCGGTGGGAGGACCAGTTCAACCTCGGCCTCGACCCGGACACGGCGCGCGCCTACCACGACGAGACCCTGCCCAAGGACGCCCACAAGGTCGCGCATTTCTGCTCGATGTGCGGGCCGAAGTTCTGCTCGATGAAGATCACGCAGGACCTGCGCGCCGAGGTGCTGGCGATGGAGGCCGCCGGCGAGGTGCTCAACACAGCGCCGATCCTCACCAGCGCCGAGCGCGAGGCCGGGATGGCGGAGAAGTCGCGCGAGTTCCTGGCCGAGGGCGGCAAGCTCTACGTCGACGCCGCCGAGTGACGGCGCCACACTGGGACGCATGACCGAGCGCTCCGCCCCCGCCCGCCGACAGGCGCGCGGGGGCGGATCGCTTCCAAGGCCTCGCATCCGCTCGACCGGGCCCCGGGAACGCGGCGCATGCCGGGGCGAACCGTTAAAATTCGATCCGCGTCGTTGCCTGATTCTTCAGGATGATCCCGCTCAGTCGGGTACCGGGGCGAAGTCTTAAGATACGATTCACGCGCCGCACGGCTTCTGGTCTCATGCCGCAACGGGACCCGTAGAGGTGCGCGATGAGTACCTTCGAAGTGACACCCCCGACGCCGACGCGCCTGAGCGCACCGCCCGTCGTCCAGCCTGCCAGACTCATCGAGGCGGCGGCTCCGGTGGCGCTCGATCCGGCCGTTCGCGTCGACATCGGCAGAAGCGATCGCAGCGGCGCTGCGGTCTCCGATGACGGACGGTCGCGCGGCGACGCCGCGTCGGATCGGACCAACGACGAGCGGCGCATCACCATCGACCGGGATACGAAGAGCGTCGTGTATCAGGTGCTCGATCCCGGCACCGGTGCGGTGCTGGTCCAGCTTCCGGACGTGTCGGTGCTGCGGTCGCGCGCCTACGCCGAGGCTCAGGCGGAGCGCAGGACGGCCGACAAGCCCGTCGATCGCGAGGCGTGAGCGGCGCCTCCGCCGGTCGTGACGCCGAGCGGAACGAAAGGGCCGGGGCTGTGCGCCTCGGCCCTTTTTTGCGTCGCCATGCCTGTCGAGACCGGGTCGCCGAAGCCGAGGCGACGGGACGCGCCGCGTCCCGTGCCCGGTCGCGTCCGCCGATCCGGCGCGGCCTACGAGGAGCGCAGGCCGGCGGCGATCTGCTGGTTGATGTTGATCAGCGCCGAGAGCTTGTCGGCGCCCGGCTCGATCAGCGTGTCGATGATCCGCCGGAACACGAAGACCGAGAGCTGGCCGATGTTGTTCTTGATCGCGATCGGAAGCGGGCTCTCGGGCGCCGTCGCGGCGCCTGCCAGGAGCGTCCAGACCTTCTGATTGAAGTTCAGCGCCTTGTTCAGGTTGGCGGACTGGTTGGTCCAGTCGTCCTTGACCATCTGAAGCTGCTGGGCCGCCTTGATCAGCACGGCGGCTTCCGCCTCGCGCGGGCTGAGGACGCTGTTCGCGGTTCTCGTGTAGGCGTTGGCGGCGAAACTCATCGGTCTGACGCTCCACCCGCAGGCCGGCGGGCACGGGGTGGGGTTATGGCAGCGCGCGCCTTAACATAGGGTAAGCGCCGCGGACGAGAATTGCATCGGCCGCCCGAGCGATTGTTCAAGCACCGCGTCGGCCGGACGGCGCCGCAGCGGAACGATCGACTGTATTCGATCGTTCCTATCATGATCCCGCCTAAGGATCACGCAGCCCGCTTCTTGCCCTTCTTCTCGCGCCCCTGTCCCGGCGCGCTCTTGCCGGCGCGGGAGCGGTCGAGGACGAACTTCGCGTAGTCGTCCATGTCGCCGGGAAACGGCTTCACGGTGTTGTCAGCCGCGAGCCAGAGGCGGTCGGCCACGAGCTCCATCAGCGAGCGGTCGTGGGTGATGAGGATGACGGCGCCCTCGTAGTCGTTCAGCGCGTCGAGCAGCGCCCGGCGACTGTCGATGTCGAGGTGGTTGGTCGGCTCGTCGAGGATCAGCAGGTGTGGCGCCCGCATCGCCACGAGGTTCAGCAGCAGCCGCGCCCGCTCGCCGCCCGACAGCGCATCGACCGTGGTCTCCTGCTTCTCGTAGGCGAGGCCGAAGCTCGCGAGCTTGCCTCGGCGGGCCGACTCGCCGTCCTCGGGCCGCTCGCGGCGGATGATGGCCAGCGGCGTATCCTTCGGGTCCATCGCCTCGATCTGGTGCTGGTGGAACCAGCCGACCTGCACCCGCCCTTCGCGCGTCATCCGCCCCGAGCGGATGTCGAGCGCGCCGGCCGCCATCTTCGCGAAGGTCGACTTGCCGGCGCCGTTGACGCCGAGCAGGCCGATGCGATCGTCGATGTCGAGCGTCAGGTTCAGGCCGCGCAGGATTGCGGGATCGTCGCCGTAGCCGACCTCGACGTCGGTGAGGTGCATCAGCGGCGGCGCCAGCGGGCGCTTCGGCGACGGCAGATGGAACGGCGCGACGTGCTCCTCGATCGTGGTGGCGATCGGCTCGAGCTTGGCCAGGCGCTTGACCCGCGACTGCGCCTGCGCGGCCTTCGAGGCCTTGGCCTTGAAGCGGTCGATGAAGCTCTGCAGGTGGGCGCGCTCGGCGTCCTGCTTGGCCTTGGCCGAGAGCTGGAGCCTCGCCTTCTCGGCGCGGCGCCGCTCGAAGTCGTCGTAGCCGCCGGTGTAGAGCTCGAGCTGCCCGTTGGCGACGTGCAGGATCGCGTCGACGGAGTTGTTCAGCAGCTCGCGGTCGTGGCTGATGATCAGCGCCGAGTGCGGGTAGCGCTTGAGCCGCGCCTCGAGCCAGAGTGCGCCTTCGAGGTCGAGATAGTTCGTCGGCTCGTCGAGCAGCAGCATCTCGGGGGCGGCGAACAGGGCGGCGGCGAGCGCCACCCGCATCCGCCAGCCGCCGGAGAACTCCGACATCGGCCGCTCGAGGTCGGCCACCGAGAAGCCGAGGCCGGCCAGGATCTCGCCGGCGCGGGCGGGCGCCCGGTCGGCGTCGATCTCGATCAGCCGGCCGTAGATCTCGCCCATGCGCTCGGGCTCGGCGGTCTCCAGCTCGGCATAGAGGCCGTCGCGCTCGACGTCGGCCGCGAGGATCGTGTCGATCAGGCTGACCGGCGTCGCCGGGTGCTCCTGGTCGACCGAGCCGATGCGCGCCGTCTTCGGCAGGAACACCGTTCCGGAATCCGGCTGGAACGCACCGAGGATGATCTTGAAGAGCGTCGACTTGCCGACGCCGTTGCGGCCGACGATGCCGACCTTGGCCCCCGGCGGGATCGCCACGCTGGCCTTCGTGAAGAAGCGCCGCCCCCACATGTTGAAGGTGAGGTCTTCGATCTGCAGCATGATGGGGGGTCACGGGCCGGGAGCGGGGGCGCTCCCCCACTCCCTACCGCACTGCAGCACGATGCGCGAGGGCGCCGAGGCCTACCGGGTCGCCGCGCTGGCGATCGCCTTGGTCAGCGGCGCGGCCGGCACGGTGCTCTCCCAGAACCGCCCGGTCTTGGCGCGCTCGAAGCCGGCCTCGTAAAGGTTGCGCATGTAGGTGGTGTCGAAGCCGTCCGGCGTCGTCAGCTTGGGGCCGTCCTCGGGAATGTAGGTGAGGTTGAAGCCGACGCCGTTCTCGCGGGCGAAGGCGTAGGTCGCGGCCAGCGTCTGGCGGCTGCGGGCGCGGCTCGCCGTGGTGAACGAGCGCCCGACGATCGCCAGGGTGTTGTTCTGCGCCACGTCGAACTCGGGCTCGAGGCGGCCGTTGATGATCACGTAGATCCGGCCCTTCTGACCGGTCGCGAGGCGCTTGTCGCGCAGCAGCAGTGCCTGCGGCAGGGTGAAGACCGGCGTCACCACCGAGCCGTCGACGTGCAGCTCCTGGAAGGCGCGCCCCTCGGCCTGCACGTCGATCAGCTGGGGCGGGAACACCGCCGGGATGCTGGCCGAGGCGGTGAGCACGTCGCGGAACAGGTCGAGCGCGTTGGGCGCGCCGCTCGCGGCGATGGCGCCCATGTTCCAGATCGTGGCGCGCTGGCTGTCGAGGTTCGTCGTCACCACCAGCAGGCGTCGGCCCTTGGCGTGCTCGGCGGCGATGGCGGCGAGCAGGTCGGCGTTGACGTAGCGCCCGACGAGGTTGCGCAGGCGGCCGTCGCCGAACAGGCCGGAGCCGAACAGCACGTTCACGACGCTCGGGCTCTGCACCAGGGTGCTGGCGATGCCGCTGGTGTAGATGTCGGTGAGGTAGGAATCGTAGGACGAGCCAAGGAAGGCGAACGGCGCGATCAGCGACCCGGTGCTGACGCCGGAGACGAGCGAGAATTCCGGCCGCGTGCCCGAGGCCGACCAGCCGTTCAGCACGCCCGCGCCGTAGGCGCCGTCGCCGCCGCCGCCGGACAGGGCGAGGTAGCTGAAGCCCTGGCGCTTGTTCTGCGGCGTCGACGCCATCTCGGTGAAGGTCTCGACCGAGGCGTCCGAGAACACGCGGGCGCCGGGAATGCCCGGCACGCCCGCGACCGCCGCCTCGGCGGCGGTGTACGGGATCCTCGGCACCGAGGAGCAGGCGGCAAGCTGGGCCGCAACAGCGAGGGCGAGGCACCCGCGCAGCCAACCGTATCGACGCGACATCGTCAAAAAACCCCACGCCCGATCCGGGCCGTCACGGCATGCGAACGAGCTTGACCATACTAGCGTTCCGGCCGGGCGACCGCAACGCAGCCTTGCCGCCGGCGGTGATGCGGCCGGGTCACACCCGGCGCACGGGAACCCCGGTCGTCGCCGCCCAGACAATGGGCGGTGGACAGCCACGGCTCCGCTTCCGCCGGCCTTGCATCGGCGGAGAACGGTCCTGTAGGTTGCCCTCGTCGCCGGATGCCTCAGGGGGGGTATGGCGGCTATGACCAGCGGCGCGCACGACGGGCTTCGGACCGGCCTCGTCCCGACTTTCGGGACCAGCCGGTCAGCGGGGACAGGTCGCGCCCGATCCGCGCCTTGACTGCGGGGGACCGGGGCAGTCCGCGGGTCTAGATCGGGAGGGGCGAGACCATGGACACAATCTTGAGTTGGACGGACGAGCGCGTGACGCTGCTGCGCCAGCTGTGGGAAGACGGCCAGAGCGCGAGCAAGATCGCGGCGCAGCTCGGCGGCGTCACCCGCAACGCGGTGATCGGCAAGGTGCACCGGCTCGGCCTCTCGGGCCGCGTGATCAAGCCGGCCGAGGACGTCGCGGCCGCTCGGCGCAAGCCGGCGCAGGAAGTCGAGATCGAGACGGCGATCGCCGTGGTCGAGGCCGAGGCTCCCGAGCCGGTGGCGATCCTCGCGCACCGGCCCGCGCCGGACTTCCCGGTTCCGGCCGCCGCGCCCGAGCCGGTGGCGCTCGCCGCCTCGCAGCGCGTGACGATCATGGATCTGCGCGAATCGATGTGCCGCTGGCCCATCGGCGACCCGACCACGCCGGAATTCGGGTTCTGCGGCGCCCGCTCGATCACCGGGCTGCCCTATTGCACGCATCACGCCCAGATCGCCTACCAGCCGGCGGCCGAGCGCAAGCGCGACCGCCGCGTGGCCGGCTTCCGCTAAGGCTTTCAAGGGCCGAGCAGGTCGATCAGGTAGGGGATCAGCGGTTCGTCGGCCGGCGGCATCGCGAGCTCGCGCAGGTCGCGCGGGCGCACCCACTTGATCGCCTGGCCCTCGAGCGGGCGCGGCGTGCCGTTCCAGCGCCGGCAGACGTAGAGCGGCATCAGCAGGTGGAAGTCCGGATAGGCGTGGCTCGCGAAGGTGAGCGGCGCCAGGCACGGCTCCTCCACCCGGATGTCGATCTCCTCGGCCAGCTCGCGGATCAGCGTCGCCTCGGGGCGCTCGCCCGCCTCCACCTTGCCGCCGGGAAACTCCCACAGGCCGGCCAGCTGCTTGCCGGGTGGCCGCTCGCTGACGAGCACGCGGCCGTCGTGATCGACCAAGGCCACGGCGACCACGAGCAGCAGGCGCACCGGCGCCGTCATGGTTCCACCGCGAACGATGCCGTGGCTTCGGCCTGACTCGCGATCAGCCCGGCCTCAATCGGCACACGCTTGGCGTCAAACCGCGATCCTGCGGAAAAGCGAAAGGCCTGCGCCGCATCCGGCAGCTGCCCATGGCCGACGGTGAGCTGGCAGAGGCCGCCGATCTTGGCGCCTGCCGCTTCCACCAACGCCTGGGCCTGGGACCGCGCGTCGCGCGTCGCCTCCACCCGAAGGCGGTTCTCGACGGCCAGGGGATCCTTCAGCCCGAAGGTGATCGCATCGATCCTGTTCGCTCCCGTATCGAGAGCCTGTCGCAGCAGGTCGCCGAGGCGGACCAGATCGGCAAGCTGCACGCTGACGCGGTTCGTCGCACGGTAGCCGTCCGGCTGCTCCTGCCGCGTACCGTCCGGTTGCGTCACGGTCCGCGTCGCCGGTTCCAGCACGACGGCCGCGGTGCCGACGTCGCCCGTCGGCACGCCGAGTCGCCCGGCCAGCGCCACGACGCCGCCGACCGCCTGTGACGACGCATCGAGTGCCGCCGCGGCGTTGGGCGCCTTGGCCTCGACGCCGATGACGACGGTCGCGAAGTCGGGTGCCTGAGTGGCCTGCGCGCGCCCGGTCACGGTGATCCGGCGCGCGCAGGCATCGTCGGCGCGAGCCGGCGACCCCAGGAGGCAGAAGCCGGAAGTCAGGGCGATCGCGAGGCGCCTCACGAGCGGTAATCCCCGTTGATCTCGATGTAGCCCTTGGTCAGGTCGCAGGTCCAGACCCGCGCCTTGCCCGTTCCGAGCCCGAGATCGACGCGGACGGTGACGTCGGATTCGCGCATCACGGCGCTCGCGGCATCCTCGCTGTAATCCGGGTCGCGGGCGCCGGCCACCGCCACGCGCACGTCGCCGAACCAGATCGCGAGGCGGTCGCGGTCGGCGGGCTCGCCGGCCTTGCCGACGGCCATCACCACGCGGCCCCAATTGGCGTCCTCGCCCGCGACCGCCGTCTTCACCAGCGGCGAGTTGGCAATCGACATCGCGATGCGATGGGCGGAGGCGTCGCTCTCGGCACCGCCGACCTCGACGGTGACGAACTTGCGGGCGCCCTCGCCGTCCTTGGCGACGAGCTGCGCCAGCTCGATCAGCAGGTCGTCCAGCGCCGCGCGGAAGCCCGCGAGCCGCGGGTCGGCGGCGTCCGCGACCGGCGCGGTCGCGGCCTTGCCGGTGGCGAACAGCATCAGCGTGTCGGAGGTCGAGGTGTCGCCGTCGACCGTGACGCAGTTGAAGCTCTTGCCCGTGCCCTCCGCCAGCATCGCCTGCAGCACCGGCTGCGGCAGCGCCGCGTCGGTGAAGACGAAGGCCAGCATCGTCGCCATGTCCGGCGCGATCATCCCGGCGCCCTTGGCGATGCCGTTGATCGTGACCGCGACCCCGTCGATCTCGGCGGTCCGCGTCGCGCATTTCGGGAAGGTGTCGGTTGTCATGATCGCGCGGGCGGCGGCCTCCCAGGCCTCGGCGCCCGGCACCGTGCGCCCGGCGCAATCGGCGAGCACGCCCTCGAACTTGGTAGCGTCCAGCGGCTCGCCGATGACGCCGGTGGAGGCGATGAACACCTCGGTCTCGGCGCAGCCGGCCGCAGCGGCCGCGATCCGTGCCGTGAGCGCGACCGCATCCCGGCCGCGCGATCCCGTGAACGCATTGGCGTTTCCGGAGTTCACGACCAGCACGCGCGCCGCGCCACCGGCGAGCGCCTCGCGGCACCAGTCGACCGGCGCCGACGGGCAGCGCGACCGGGTGAACACGCCGGCGGCGGCGGTGCCGGCGTCGAGGCCGACATAGAGCACGTCGGTGCGGCCGGAATAGCGGATCCCGGCCTGCGCGGTGGCGAGGGCGACGCCGCGGATCGGGGGCAGCGCCGGCGTCGAGGCCGGCGCGAGGGGGGAGACGGGGGGCGATTTTGCGGACGACATTGAAACCATCTCCGTGCGCTCGCGGCGTCGCCCGCGACGCGGCCCTGTTGCCCCGCCGGCCCGGCCTCGGTCAACCGCCTGCCCGATCCCGGCGCATGCCTGCTTCCTGGGCGGGTGCGCTCAGAAATACGGCGCAAACGCGGCGTGGGGCTTGCGCGACCGCTGCTTCCCGGCCTAGCATGCTGCGATGCAACGCGAACGCCGAGTCGAACGCGGAATGCCGCAACCCACCAGCGGAACAACGCTCGTGAGCCCGACCCAGCCCGCAGGGGGCTGCTACGGGATCCAGGTTCTCGTCGCCGGCCGGCAGAAGCGCTGGCGTGACGAGGTCTCCAATCAGGTCCGCCGCGCGGGCTTCCAGGCGACGGCCTGCGACAGCGGCGTCGACGCCCTCACCGTCCTCGTCCTCGGCCTTCCGGTCGACGTGCTGGTCGCCGATGTCGGGCTCGAAGGCGCGCTCTGCTGCTCGCGGCTCGCTGTCGAGGCCCGCGCCCTGCGCCCGGGCCTGCGCATCGTCCTGGCCAGCGATCTCTACGAGGAGATGTCGGGCGATGCCTCGCACCTCCTCCCCGACGCTATCCTGATCCCGCGCGACCTGCGCAACGGCTCCGTCGCGAGCACCGTGCGCGAAGCCCTGGCGAACCGGCCCGCCTGACGCGCCGTCACGGCCACAGCACGTAGGCGATCAGCGCGAGGTTGCTCCAGCCGTGGAGCGCGATGCACGGCCAGAGCCGGCCGGTGCGCCAGCGCAGCCAGCCCAGCATCAGCGCCAGCGGCGCCAGCGAGACCGGGCGGGCGAATCCCCAGGCCGAGACGTGCGCCATCGCGAACAGCAATGCCGTGACGAGGATCGTCGCGGCCGGCGGCAGGAAGCGCCGGGCGGCGGCGAAGCCTTCCCCGCGCATCAGCATCTCCTCGGCGGCGGGCGCCAGCACCACGACGTAGCCGAGCCACGCCGCCACGGCGGCCGGGCTCAGCATCGGCGACAGGCGCACGCCGTTGCCGAAGGCCGCGCCGAACGCCTCCGCGGTGCCGGTGACCCAGGCGATGTGCACGGCCGGCCACAGCAGCAGGATCAGCAGCAGCGTGCGCGGCCGCATCCCGTTCGGCCGCTCGCGATCGAGGGCGAGCCTTCTGCGCCACCCGGTGCCGTCGCGGCGCAGGGCGACCGCGACGACGAGGCCGGCGAGGAAGACCTGCCGCAGCACGTCGACGGCGAGCTCGCGGCGGGCGAGCTCGGTGGCGCCGAGATAGGGCCGCCGCGCCGCGTCGAGGAACGGATCGATCCCGGCGAGCAGGTCGGCGCCGACCCGGACCGCGGCCAGCGACATCAGGCTCGCCGCCGCGAGGTAGAGCAGGAGCATCCCGGCCAGCACGACCAGGTTCACGCCGAGGCGGCCGGCCGCGACCCATCGCCGGTCCGGTTCGGACGGTGCGGCGGCTTCGATGGGCGGGACACCATGATCGGGCTTCAAAACCGCGGCGATCCCCACTATGTTCTTCTCACCGGTCGAAAGGCCGGAACGGCGACGAACGGTCTTCGCGACGCGCCGGTCACTTCGAACCTATCGGATCCGTTCCGTTCGCCGTAGCCCCCCGCCCTCGGACACGATGGCGCTGCCGGGCGGGACGGCCGGACGGGTCCGCCGGCGCGGTGGTCGGCAGCCTGACGCGGTTCCGCGCGTCGGCCGCTTGATACCCGGCCTCCGGCGACGGAAGCCGCCTTCCTTCCTCATCCGATTTGGTGCGCGTCCCGCGCGACAGGTCGTCGGGCAGACCGCACAGAGCGACCGCAGATGGCAGACGACCTGATCCGCTACGATCTCCTGGTTCAGGACGCCCTCCGCGGCGTCGTGCGCAAGGTGCTCACCGACGCCGCCCGCGAGGGCTTGGCGGGGGAGCACCACTTCTACGTCTCCTTCCGCACCGAAGCCCCGGGCGTGCGGATGTCCCAGGCCCTGCGCGAGAAGTACCCGCAGGACATGACGATCGTCCTGCAGCACCAGTTCTGGGACCTCGGCGTGACCGAGCACAGCTTCGAGGTCGGGCTGTCCTTCTCCGGCGTTCCCGAGCGGCTGCTGGTGCCGTTCGATGCGCTGTCGGGGTTCTTCGATCCGTCCGTGCAGTTCGGCCTGAAGTTCGACCTCAACGAGACGGCGGAGGCCTCCGGCGAGGAGCCCGCCCCGAGCAACGCGAAGGCCGGCCCGCGCGGCGCGGCCTCCGAGCCGACCGAGATGAAGCCCAAATCGGTCACGCCCGGCACCGGCCTGGCGGCGATCGGCAGCACCGCACCGAAGACCATCCCCGCTCTCCCCGCCGCGCAGAACGGCGGTAAGGCGGACGAGAAGGAGGCGCGCGTCGCGGTCAAGGCTGCGAAGAAGGACGCCGACGGCAACGAGGCCAGCGCCGAGGTCGTCAGCCTCGACGCGTTCCGAAAGAAGAGCTGAGGCTCGACGCTTCGGGAGTCAGCCCTCTTCCGGAGGCGTCCGCGCGATCGGGCCTCGGACGGGGTGTCTGGAAAATCACGCGGCCTCCGGCGGGCGCCTTCGAGGCTTCCGCGTCCCCAAGGCCTCTCGGAACGCGGACCCGAACGGCCGGCCCCACGACCACAAAAAAAGGCCGGGGCCTGCTCGGCCCCGGCCTTTCCTCAGAGCGGCGACCTCGATCCTTCGACCGACGTCCCGTTTTGTTGGTCGGAGTAGCAGGACTTGAACCTGCGACCCCCTGTCCCCCAGACAGGTGCGCTACCGGGCTGCGCTATACTCCGTCACGTCCGCTCTCGCGTCGGCATGCCGTTGGGCCGCCGACACCCCGAAGGGTCCGCGGGTCTTAGCTTTCCGCTCCGGGGCACGCAAGCCCCGTTCCGGCGCTTCGCCGAAACAGGGTGGGGTGTCGCACCGATCCCGACGCCCCTTGCGCGAGGCGGGCCGGATCGGACACGAGACCGCGTGCGGTCTGGCGCAGCGAGGCGGGCGGTGGCGGTCTATTTCACGAGCGATACGCATTTCGGCGACCCGCGCATCCTGCGGCTCGACCGCCGGCCGTTTCCCGACCTCGCCGCGCACGATGCCGAGCTGATCGCGACGTGGAATCGCGTCGTCGCGCCCGACGACACCGTCTGGCATCTCGGAGACTTCGCCCTCGGGCCGCCGCGGGAGCGGGTCCACGCGATCCTCGCCGGCCTGAACGGAGAGAAGCACCTGATCGTCGGCAACAACGACGGGCCCGATACGCTCGATGCGCCGGGTTGGACCTCGATCGCGCATTATGCCGAGATCGCGGTGGACGGCCGCGGCCTGGTGCTGTGCCACTACGCCTTCCGCACCTGGAACGGCATCGGCCGCGGCGTTCTCAATCTGCACGGCCATTCGCACGGGCAGCTCCGTACCGCGCCCAAGCAGTACGACGTCGGCGTCGACGCGCAGGGCTTCGCGCCGGTCGACCTCGCCGCAATCCTGGTTTCGCGCCGCGGCCGCAGCGCAGCAAAAGCGGAACCATCGGCCTAGCTCCGCCGTTGAGCGCACGTGACCGGGGGTTGAACGACACCGGTCGAATACTTTGCCTCTTCCAGCGTACCGCTTGCGTGATTGTCTTCACGGTGGCCCATGACCCGAACCAAGACCACGATACTGGCCGCGTTCGGCCTCGTTCTCTGCCTCGGCCCGGCATTCGCCGCGCCCTCCTGCTTCGAAGGCCGCGCCAAGGTCGATGAGGCGTCCGCCCTCCGCTACCAGGCCCGTCAGGAAGCCCGCCTCGGCAACCACGATCGGGTCTGCGACACCCTCGACGAGATCGGGGACCGCTACAACGAGGCCCGCGACGCCTTCGAGGATTGCGGTGCCGGCGTCGTCGCGATCGATCTTCGCACCGAGCTGCGAAACCTTCGCATCGCCAAGCAAGTGAACCGCTGCAACTGACCGGGTGCGCGTTCGCACCGCAAAGCTTCTCCGTTCCGAGCATCGTCCCATCGAACGCGACGCAGCACGTCGCCGACAAGGCCAGCCGTCATGACCACCGAAACCCAGACCTTCACCGCCGCCACCGGCCCGTCCTTCGCCGCCGCCCTGTGCGGCTTCCTCAGCACCACGGCGGCCACGACGATCCTGATGTTCCTGCTGAGCAGCGTTTGAGCCGAGGCTCGCTAGCGAATGCGCACCGTCGGCCATCGCCGTTGGGTCAGGGCGCGACCGACCAGAACCGGCGCTTGTTGAACAGCATGTCCTGCGTCCCGATGGTCGGCCCCACCGCGGGCGGCGGCGGGCAGATCGGCTCCGGCCGCTGAGGGGCCGCCATCAGCGTGATCGGCGCGGCCGGAAACAGGCCGAGCCGCTGCTGGATCTCCGGGTTCCGCGCCGCCGCGATCGCCGCGATGCCGACGATCAGCGCCCCGGCCACGGCTCCCAGAACGAAGTTCATCATCCCATCAGCTTTCAGCGGTCAGGCCGGCCTGCCGCCCACGGCTCGCGTGTGATCGTGCAAGCCGGCGGCATTGCGGCGGACGACCCCAGCCCTCGATAGCGGCGAACGGTTTATGAGCCCCTGGTATCGGGGCGGGATGCCGGCAGCGACCGTCGGGCCTCTTCCGTCCGGCCCAGGGCCGCGCCATATTTGGCACATGGCAATTCCCAAGAAGCCCCGGCACGTCTCAGCAACCGGGAAGGCCGACCGGCCGGACGTGCAGCCGCTCGATCCGTTCCTGGCGCAGCTGCTGAGCCCCGCCCTCGCCCGCACGCCGCAGGTCAAATCCAAGCGGCCGGCCGAGCTGCCGCGGCCGGGCCAGCGCAAGCCGGCGAAGGCCAAGGCGAAACCGCCGGCCAAAGGCGCGACGACCGAGCCCGCCGGCTTCGGCGAGGCGCCGCAGCGCGGCTTCACCATCGCACCGGGCGCCGAGGTCGACCCGGCGCTGGCCCAGGCCCTCGGGATGACCCCACCCGAGGACGGCCCCGCCCCCGAGGGCGAGCCGGACCAGGCCCCGCTCGCCGCCGACGGCGTCTCCGCCACGGTCGACGCCCTGCAGCGCCTGCTCGAGGAGGGAAACCCGCTGTTCCGCGACGGGCAGACCTGGGTGCCGCACCGGCCGGACCGCCCGGCGAAGTCCGAGGGCGGCAAGCCGTTCCGCCTCGAATCCGAGTTCACGCCGGCCGGCGACCAGCCCACCGCCATCGCCGAGCTGGTCAAGGGCGTGAACGCGGCCGAGCGCGACCAGGTGCTGCTCGGCGTCACCGGCTCGGGCAAGACCTTCACGATGGCCAAGATCATCGAGGAGACGCAGCGCCCGGCCCTGATCCTGGCGCCGAACAAGACCCTGGCGGCGCAGCTCTATGGCGAGTTCAAGAGCTTCTTTCCCGACAACGCGGTCGAGTATTTCGTCTCGTATTACGACTACTACCAGCCCGAGGCCTACGTGCCGCGCTCGGACACCTTCATCGAGAAGGAATCCTCGATCAATGAGCAGATCGACCGGATGCGGCACTCGGCGACCCGCGCCCTGCTGGAGCGCGACGACGTCATCATCATCGCCTCGGTCTCGTGCATCTACGGCATCGGCTCGGTCGAGACCTACACCGCGATGTCGTTCACGGTGACGCTCGGCGAGAAGATCGAGCAGCGCCAGCTCGTCGCCGACCTGGTGGCGCTGCAGTACAAGCGCATCCAGGCGGACTTCGCCCGCGGCACCTTCCGGGTGCGCGGCGACGTGATCGAGCTGTGGCCGGCCCACTTGGAGGACCGCGGCTGGCGCATCGGCCTGTTCGGCGACGAGATCGAGAGCATCGTCGAGTTCGATCCGCTGAGCGGCAAGAAGATCAACGAGCTGAAGTTCGTGAAGGTCTACGCCAACTCGCACTACGTCACGCCGCGGCCGACGCTGCAGCAGGCGATCAAGGGGATCAAGCACGAGCTCAACGGCCGCGTCGAGGAGCTGACCCGGATGGGCCGGCTGATCGAGGCCCAGCGGATCGAGCAGCGCTGCACCTTCGACATCGAGATGATCGAGGCGACGGGCGCCTGCAACGGCATCGAGAACTATTCGCGCTACCTCACCGGCCGCAAGCCGGGCGAGCCGCCGCCGACGCTGTTCGAGTACCTGCCCGACAACGCGCTGGTCTTCACCGACGAAAGCCACGTCACGGTTCCGCAGATCGGCGGCATGTACCGGGGCGACTTCCGGCGGAAGGCGACGCTCGCGGAGTACGGCTTCCGCCTGCCCTCCTGCCTCGACAACCGCCCGCTGCGCTTCGAGGAATGGGACGCGATGCGGCCGCAGACGGTCAACGTCTCGGCCACCCCCGGCAAGTGGGAGATGGAGCAGACCGGCGGCGTCTTCGCCGAGCAGGTGATCCGCCCGACCGGCCTCGTCGACCCGGTGATCGAGATCCGCCCGGCCCGCTCCCAGGTCGACGACCTGCTCGGCGAGGTCCGCGAGGTGGCGCAGGCCGGCTACCGCACCCTGGTCACCACCCTGACCAAGCGCATGGCCGAGGACCTGACCGAGTACCTGCACGAGAACTCGGTGCGCGTGCGCTACATGCACTCCGACATCGACACCTTGGAGCGCATCGAAATCATCCGCGACCTGCGGCTCGGCGCCTTCGACGTGCTGATCGGCATCAACCTGCTGCGCGAGGGCCTCGACATCCCGGAATGCGCGCTGGTCGCGATCCTCGACGCCGACAAAGAGGGCTTCCTGCGCTCCGAGACCTCGCTGGTCCAGACCATCGGCCGCGCCGCCCGCAACGCCGACGCGCGCTGCATCCTCTACGCCGACCAGATCACCGGCTCGATGGAGCGGGCGATGGCGGAGACCGAGCGCCGGCGCCAGAAGCAGCTCGCCTACAATCTCGAGCACGGCATCACCCCGCAGAGCGTCAAGCGCGGGATTAGCGACATCCTCAGCAGCGTGTTCGAGCGCGATCACGTCCAGGTCGATACCGGGATGGCGGAGATCACCGTCGGCCACAACCTCAAGGCGGTGATGTCCGATCTCGAGAAGCGGATGCGGACCGCCGCCGCCGATCTCGACTTCGAGGAGGCCGCGCGCCTGCGCGACGAGCTGAAGCGGCTCCAGGCGACCGAGCTGATGATCTCCGACGACCCGATGGCGCGCCAGGCCGACGTCGAGCGCGATGCCGGCAAGTACGGCCGCAAGACCCCACGCGGCTCGGGCACGCGGATCTCGAAGCCGACCCTCGACAACATGGGACCGGGCACCGACCGCGAGTTGCCGGCGAGCGCCGTCGCCTGGGTGGAGCGGCCGAAGCCACGCTCGACGCAAGGGCTCGGCGGCCAGAAGCCGAAATACAAGGGCGGCGGCGGCCGGCGCTGAGATCGGCCTCCTGCGTCGGACGGTTGCTGCGAGCGGGATCACGTCCCGCGCAGGGCGGCAGCGTCTGCTCGGCCGCCGCGGCTCGCTCCCCGTCATCCCATCTCGTCCCGAAGCTCCTGCGCGCAAGCGGTCGCCGCGCCGAATGCGGAAGGTCGGGCGCGCGCTGAACCCACGCGAAGAAAAGCAACTCTCGGTTGTAACTTCAAACCCTCGTTAAGCATTCCCGCTCAGATTGCATGAGCCATGCAATGGATCTCGTGCGTTGTGTTCTCGGCACGATGCAGCCTCCCGGCGTGGTTCCCTGTCGGAGTGCCCCCATGTCTCGTCGCCAGAACCGCGCCTCCGCGCGCACGTCCACCCCTGCGCCGCGTCGCGAAGCGGCCCGCTCGCGCAGCACGATCGCGATCCCGCTGCTCGGAGGCGTTCTGCTCCTCGGCACTCCGGGCCTGGCCGAGGCCCAGGTCCTGCGCGGGGCGCTCGATACGGTGACCACGGCCGTGAACAGCACCGCCGGAAGCCTGGCGACGGTCGATGCGACCCTCGGCGGCGGCAACCTCGCGACCGT
Source organism: Methylobacterium sp. E-041 (assembly GCF_022829665.1). NCBI lineage: Bacteria > Pseudomonadati > Pseudomonadota > Alphaproteobacteria > Hyphomicrobiales > Methylobacteriaceae > Methylobacterium > Methylobacterium sp. E-041. The sequence continues at coordinate 168,002 of NZ_JAKSYQ010000181.1, forward strand.
CGGCGCAACGGTCGGCGGCGGATCGGTCGCGAATGTCGGTGCAACCGTCGGTGGCGGATCGGTCGCGGATGTCGGGGCCACCGTCGGCGGCGGTACCGTCGCCAACGTCGGAGCGACGGTCGGCGGCGGATCGGTCGCGACGGTCGGTGCCACCGTCGGCGGCGGCACGATCGCCAATGTCGGCGCCACGGTCGGCGGCGGCACGATCGCCGGGGTCGGCGCGACCGTCGGCGGCGGCACCGTCGCCAATGTCGGCGCCACGGTCGGCGGCGGCACGATCGGATCCGTCGGCGTGTCGGTCGGCGGCGGAACCGGGACCACCGCCGGCACCGGAACCGGAACCGGCACGACGGGCGGCACCGCCTGCAATCCCTGCACGGGCGGCGGAGCCGGACCCGGCGGCGGCGGCGGCAGCACGGTGTACGATCCGGCCCGCATCGCGGCGATCGAGCTGCGGCTGTCGAACGCCGAGAACCTGCCGATCCGCGGCAACAACGTCAGCCAGTTCCCGCTCCCGGTCGCCGGCGGCGCTGACGCGCTCGCGGCCGGCTACGGCGCCACGGCGGGCGGCGTGAGCGCGACGGCCCTCGGGACCGAGGCGAACGCGGCCGGCGACGGGTCCATCGCGATCGGCCGCAGCGCCTCGGCGACGCAGGCCAACA